>USBA01000134.1 GCA_900552735.1 uncultured Collinsella sp.
GGCGGGGGAGCGTGAGCTGCTGACGATGCTCACGAGCTACCCCGACCTGTTCCGCACGTATGCCGACCGCATCTGCTCTATCGAGTGGGTGGACCCGCGCCACGAGTCCATCGCGTGGGCCGTGCTCGCGACGCCTCCGGGCACCGACCCCACGGCGTGCATGGATGCGGCGCGCGCGGTGTGTCCCGAGGCAGCGTCGCTTGTCAGCGCCGGGCGCATTTCGTCGACGAGCAAACACCCCACCGAGACGAACATCGTGTTTATGCTTGATACCCTTGAGCTCTACACCATCAAGCGCCGCATGCGCGCCGCACAGGCCAAGCTTCGCCAGGACCGGTCGCTCGACGATGAGGCGCGTCGTGTGCTGACGATGCAGGCGATGCAAGATTCTCAGCGCCAGCGCGAGCTCCAAAAGTCGATTGGTGGCGTGGCCGATCCGTTCCGTTTGATCGGTTTGGAGACTGCGGGCGCCGACCAGGCCTAGATGTTGTGGTCAACCAGCGTATTCTCGCCTATATCCAGCCCTCTTTTTGGGTATAGACGTGTACGTGTGTGCTAAAGTAATGAGTCCTGTGGACTATGAAGGGAGAATCTGTGCCAAAAAAGACTGAGAGCACGGGTACTGGGCTGGAATCCTACGTTGCAAAGCTCATGGGCAACGGCTCAAACAGGACTTCGGTAACCGAGGACGAGATTCAGGTCGCCCTGAAGGATATCGATGTGTCTGACGAGCAGCTCAACGCGGTGTATTCCGCGCTGCGCAACAGCGGCATCCAGATTATCTCCGCGAGCGGAAACGACGACGCCCCTATGGACGTCGACGATGACGATAACGATACCGACGACTTCGATGACGACGACGAGCACGATTCCGGCTCGCTCGACGATCACGAGCTTAAGATGGCCCGTCAGGCCGATGCCGAGATGGGTTCTTCCAAGAGCAAGAAGAAGCGCACCGTGCGCACGTCCCGTTCGCGTTCGCGCGTGCGTGGCATCGATGCCTCCACGGTGATGCTGACCGGCGACCCGGTTCGTATGTACCTTAAGGAGATCGGTAAGGTCGACCTGCTGACCGCCTCCGAAGAGGTCGATCTGGCCATGAAGATCGAGGCTGGCCTTGACGCCACCGAGAAGCTCGAGGCCGCCGAGGCGGGCGAGATCGAGCTTACCCGCGCCGAGATGCGTCGCCTGACCCGCATCGAGAACGTGGGTCTCGAGGCCAAGCAGGCGCTCATCAGCGCCAACCTGCGTCTGGTCGTCTCCATCGCCAAGCGCTATGTCGGCCGCGGCATGCTGTTCCTGGACCTGATCCAGGAGGGCAACCTCGGTCTGATCCGTGCCGTCGAGAAGTTCGACTACCAGAAGGGCTTCAAGTTCTCGACGTACGCCACTTGGTGGATCCGTCAGGCCATCACGCGCGCCATCGCCGACCAGGCCCGTACCATCCGTATTCCCGTGCACATGGTCGAGACCATCAACAAGCTCGTCCGCGTGCAGCGCCAGCTTCTCCAGGACTTGGGTCGCGACCCGACCCCCGAGGAGATTGGTGCCGAGATGGACATGAGCGCCGACCGCGTTCGCGAGATCCAGAAGATTTCGCAGGAGCCCGTGTCGCTCGAGACCCCCATCGGCGAGGAAGAGGATTCCCAGCTGGGCGACTTCATCGAGGACTCCCAGGCTATCGTTCCGCCCGATGCCGCCAGCTTCTCCATGCTGCAGGAGCAGCTCACCCAGGTGCTCGACTCACTTGCCGATCGTGAGCGCAAGGTTATCGAGTTGCGCTTTGGCCTTGTCGACGGACATCCCCGCACGCTCGAGGAAGTCGGTCGCGAGTTTGGCGTCACGCGCGAGCGTATCCGCCAGATCGAGTCCAAGACCCTGGCCAAGCTCCGCCACCCCAGCCGTTCGAGTAAGCTCAAGGATTACATCGAGTCTTAATCTCGCAAGCAAGAGGCGCCTCCAAGCAAATCAGCTTGGAGGCGCTTTGTTTGACTGGTTCGAGCAGCTATTTTGGGACGGGGCTATTTTGACTATTTTGCAGATAAAAGTAGTCAAAATAGCCCCGTCCCAAATTAGCTGCTCGTGCATGCGGGTGCAGGCGGAGAAAATTTCTTAAAAAAGTTCTTGCCCTGAGCGTAATCGTCCGTATAATAAACTTCGTTGCTTGAGAGCACGCACCTATTCCTCGGTAGCTCAATGGTAGAGCACGCGGCTGTTAACCGCGCTGTTGTAGGTTCGAGTCCTACCCGGGGAGCCAGGTTGTAAAACCCGTCGCTTATGCGGCGGGTTTTTTCATGCCGCGATCGCCTGGCGCGAACGTTGCCATATCAACATTTCGTGTCGAGGATGTAATCCCGCGACCCACCACCTCAACATGGCGCGCTCGTTGTAGAATATTGCAATGATTGCTCCCACGAGATGGTGCCGCGAGCACCAGATAAGGAGATTCTTGTGTCTGAGACCATTAACGGCAGCCTGAGCGTCTCGAACGACGTTATTGCCGATATTGCCGGTTATGCCGCGATGACGTGCTATGGCGTCGTCGGCATGGCCGAACAGCTCCAGGGCGCCGAGAGCGTGCGCCTGCTTGCCGGTCAGCGCCTCCGCAAGGGCGTGCTTGTCTCCGCCGACGAGAACGGCCTTACGGTCGATCTTCACGTCGTGCTCGAGAACGGCGTCAACATGAAGTCCGTCTGCCACAATCTTTCGAGCTCCGTTGCCTTCACCCTGCAGGAGATCGCCCAGATCGATCCCGCCAGCCTTAAGATCGGCATCCACATCGACGCGCTCAAGAGCCGTCTGAACTAGCATCCGAAAACGGAGATTCAAATACCCATGATTGCAAAGACCATTCGCACCTGTTTTCCGATCGCTGCGGCTGCCGTTTCCGACAAGGCCGAGGAGATCAACAAGCTCAACGTCTTCCCCGTACCCGACGGCGACACCGGCACCAACATGTCGCTCACGCTCGCCTCGGTGACCAAGGAGCTTTCGGCTCTTCCCGCCGACGCTGACATGGAGGCCATTGCCGGCGCCATCACCCACGGCTCCCTCATGGGCGCCCGCGGCAACTCCGGCGTCATCACCTCGCAGATCCTGCGCGGCGTGGCCGAGGGTCTCGTCTCTGCCGATGAGCCCATCACGTCCGCCAGCATCGCCTTCGCCTTCCGTCGCGCCGTCAAGGTCGCCTTCCAGGCTGTCCGTAAACCCATCGAGGGCACGATCCTCACGGTACTGCGCGATGTCTCGACCAAGGCCGACGAGTGCGAAAAGAAGAAGTTCTCGGCCGAGGACGCGCTCGATGCCATCGTTGTCGAGGCCTACCAGTCTGTCGCCCGCACGCCCGACCTGCTGCCCGTTCTGAAGGAGAACGGCGTGGTCGACTCCGGCGCCTTTGGCTTTGCCATCTTCCTGGAGAACTTTGTTGCCGCCGCGCTTGGCCGCAGCACCGTTGTCGAGGATTTCTCCGCCACGTTTGATTCCGCAGGCTCTGCCCGCGACGCGGCCCTCGGTCGCGTTGAGATCGAGGCCAACGACGACTGGGAGGGCTCGGAGTTCCGCTACTGCAACGAGTTCCTCTTTAAGGCCGACGCCCCGTTTGATGAGGACGAGTGCCTTAAGTTCCTGGGTTCCATGGGCGACTGCGAGCTGCTCGTGGGTGCCTACCCCGACTACAAGATCCACGTGCACTCCAACACCCCCAACTTGGTGCTCGAGCACATGCTGCAGCTGGGACAGCTCTATGCGGTCTTTATCCACAACATGGAGATGGAGGCCCACGACCGTACCGCTAAGATTCACGAGGATCAGGAGAAGGCCGCCGAGCCCGCCAAGGCGTTGGGCTTTGTCGCCGTTGCCGCCGGTTCGGGCGAGGCCGACATCCTCAAGTCGCTCGGCGTTGACGTGATCGTCTCGGGTGGCCAGACCATGAACCCCTCGACCGCCGACCTTCTGGGCGCGGTGGACCAGGTCAACGCGACCTCGGTCATCATCCTGCCCAATAACGGCAACATCCGCATGGCTGCCGAGGCTGCCGCTTCTGCCTGCACCGACAAGAAGGTTGCCGTCGTTCCCACCAAGACCGTCCCGCAGGCGTTCTCCGCGCTGTTCGCGGTCCTGCCCGATTCCGAGCTCGAGGACGCCGTTGCCGCCATGGTCGACGCCATTAGCGAGGTTCGCGATGGTGAAGTCACCCGTGCCGTGCGCGATTCCAGCGCCTCTGACGGCTCTCCGATTCACTCCGGTGACGTCATGGGTATCATTGCCGGCTCCATCGACGTGGTCGGCTCCGATGTGAAGCAGGTCACGCTCGACTGTATCAACCGCATGCAGGAGGAAGAGGAAGGCGACGCGCTGACGATTCTGGCCGGCGAGGAGCTATCCGACGAGGCCTTCCAGGAGATCGTCGACGCCATCGAGGAGGCTCAGCCCGATCTGGAGATCGACGCCCATCGTGGCGAGCAGCCGCTCTATCCCGTGATCTTCTCGATCGAGTAGGCATCTGCCCATGTCCGAGCTGTGCTCCGTGCCGCGTGTCTCGGAGCGCTTTGCCCAGAGCAATGCGCTCGACGAGGATATCGCGCGACTCAAATATGTTTCGGGTAAACGTGAGGAGGCCCTTCGCCGTCTGGGAATTCGGACGGTGGGGGACCTCCTTCTCCATATCCCTCATCGATATCTCGACTTTACGCGCTCCTGGTCCATTGAAATGGCTCCCATCGGTACCGTGTGCACGATAGTCGCCACGGTCGACCGTATCGTCCAAAAGCAGCCCCGCCCGCGTATGCAGGTGACCGAGGTCTCGCTGGTGGACGAGACGGGCGTGCTGCAAGTCGCCTTTTTCCGTCAGCCCTGGATTGCCCAACAGTTTAAGCGGGGAGACCGCCTGGCCTTGATGGGCAAGGTCGAGTTTGCCTACGGCTTTAAGCAGATGGCCTCTCCGCATTTCGAAAAGCTCGAGGGCGGGCGTGCCGCGGGCACCATTCTGCCGGTCCATTACGTGAGCGATGGCGTGAGCCAGGCGTGGATGCGCCGTATCGTTAGCGGCGCGCTCGAGGTCATCGGCAATCCCTTCGACCCGATTCCCGCGCGCTTGCGCGCCAAGCGCCGCCTGATGAGCAATGCCCGCGCGCTGCGCTCAATTCACTTTCCATCGAGCATGGCCGAGCGCGATATTGCGCGTGCACGGCTTGCCTATGAGGAGTGCCTCTACCTGCAGCTGGCGCTGCGATTGCGCAACGACGGCGGCTTGGTCGAAGTTGCTCCCTACGCCCACGTCGCTGGTGAGCACCTGGCGGCGCTCAAGGAAGCCCTGCCGTTTTCGCTGAGCGACGAGCAGGAGGCCGCGTTCCAAGACATCCTGCGCGACATGTGCGATGGCGGGCGCGTGATGAACCGCCTGCTGCTGGGCGACGTCGGTACCGGCAAGACGGCCGTCGCCGCCTGCGCGCTGGCTGTCGCGGCCGATTCGGGCACCCAGTCCTGCGTTATGGCGCCTACGGGCGTGCTGGCGCGCCAATATGCCGATAAGACCGGCCCCTTGCTCTCCCAGGCTGGCATGTCTTGGGCGCTCCTGACGGGTGGCACGCCGGCGGCCGAGCGCGAGCAGATCCATGCGCAGCTGGAATC
>USBA01000135.1 GCA_900552735.1 uncultured Collinsella sp.
GTATGTGCCTTGCCGCATTTGGGACAGCGCATGGTACCTCCTCCTAAACGATAACAAGGGTACCATGCGACCGAGCGGAAATCTTACGAACGAGCCGGAACTTTCAGAACTGCACCGGCATCAAGGGAGCCGCGATCGAGGTGATTGACACTACGAATCATGTCGGAAGTCTCCTGCGTGGAAAGGCCATCGATGGGATGCTCCTGGGCAAGCGACCACAGAGAATCGCCGGACTGCACACGAACCGTCTCGTAGGTAACGTTGGCTACGGAATCGGCATATGCTGCGTGACGAGCAGAAAAGACTGACGTGGCGAGCACAAAGAACAGGGTGAATGCTACAGCAACAGCAACAATCGTCGAAGCCTTCAGGGCAACAGGAGCCGAAGCAGCGGCCGCACGCTGGGTGCGAACGGGTTTAGTGGCCACGGCCTGAAAATGGGAGCGTCCACCCTTCACGACCGTGAAGGCAGGCGAGGCGGGCGCCTCGAGCTTAAGAGCAAGGTTTCCCTGGACCATATCCGCTGCGTTCATTCTGTTCTCCTCTCGTTTGTTTTGACGAGAACTGTTTTATCAAGCCGCGGGGACAAAAAAGTCTAGCGCGGGAACGAGTGTTCGGTTATTATTATCTTCGAACAGTTGTTCCTGTCAAGCAAAAATAGAACATTTGTTTGGTATGGGTAGAGAGGAATCCCTGATGGCTCGCAAAATTACCAAGCGTCAGCAGCAAATTTACGACTTCATCAAGGAATATCAGCAGGAGAAGGGCTATCCGCCCAGTGTGCGCGAGATGGCTTCGGCCGTGGGCCTTTCCTCCCCTAGCACCGTACATGCTCATCTCTCCGCGCTGGAAGCACGCGGCCTACTCAAGCGTGATGCCACCAAGCCTCGCGCTCTCGAGCTCTTTGACGAGGACGGATCTTCCGTCTCCATCTCAAAGTCCGATGAGCCCACGGCGCCTCGCGGCACCGTATCGCTGCCTCTCGTAGGCCGTGTCGCTGCAGGGATTCCCATCCTTGCCGAGCAGAATATCGAGGACACCTTTACTATCCCAACAGAGATCGCAACGGACCAGGGGTCCTTTATCCTCGAGGTCCACGGCAATTCGATGATTAACGTCGGTATCTATAACGGCGACTACATCATCGTCCGCGAGCAGAAGAGCGCCATGAATGGCGAGATTGTCGTGGCCATGATCGATGGTTCCGCAACAGTCAAAACGTTCTATAAGGAACAGGGACGCGTTCGCCTGCAGCCCGAAAACGACACTATGGAGCCTATCTATGCGACAAATCCCACAATCCTGGGCAAGGTCGTCGGCTTGATGCGCCGGTTCTCGTAATGCAAAAACGCATCACGGTCTTTGATACCATTCGCGGGTTTACCATGCTGTCGATGGCGGGATTTCATGCCTGCTACGACCTTGCCTACCTATATGGTTGGAAGATGCCCTGGTTTACCCAGACCATCTTCCAAGACATCTGGCGCGCCAGCATCAGTTGGGTATTTTTGTTTATTGCCGGCTGGATGTGCACTCTCTCGCGCAACAACATCAAGCGTGCCGCCAAATATGCCGTTGCCGCTTTAATTGTATGGGTCGCAACGACGCTCGTCTCGGTCGATGACTCGGTGAACTTCGGCATCATTTTCTGCATGGCGGCAAGCACTGCCATTGTTGCACTCGCTCGCCCGGCTCTCGATAGGTTGCCGGCGGTATGGGGTATATCGATTTGCCTCATACTCTTTGCCTGTACCTGGAGCATTCCTAAAGCGGTCTACCCTATCCCCTATCTAGCTTGGCTGGGTTTCCCAAGTCCAGACTTCGTCTCCGGTGATTACTATCCGCTCATACCCTTCTTATTTATGTACCTCGCAGGCTTCTTTGCCGCCCGCACGGCACAAAAAGCAAACCGTAAAGCGCCAGCATGGGCCTATTCGAATCCCATCCCGGCGCTCGCGAGCCTCGGACGCCATGCGCTGCCGTTCTATCTGCTTCATCAGCCAGTTATCTTGGGTGTACGGGAGCTGATTTATTCCGTTCGGTAACGCTCAAGACGTGGTGCGATACGGGCCGGAAGCTTTGCCACAATACGAACGCCGTCTTCGAGGTATTCCTCGTGCAGGAGGGTTCCCTGTTCGTGCACGAGCGTGATTAACGCGCCCTCTCGATACGGGATATCGGCCGAGAGCAACACGTCTGTAGCGGCCGCTTCACGAGCGATGCGGTCGACTAAGTCATCAAGACCCTCACCCGTCTGAGCCGAGAACAGCACCGCCTCGGGATAGCGCCGGCGAAAGCTCAAGCGATCGACGCTATCGAGCAGATCAATTTTATTGAACACGGTAAGCGTCAAGCGCTCACCGGCACCGATCTCGTCTAGGACACGATCAACCGCCTCAAGCTGACGCTCGTAATCCTCATCGGAAGCGTCTACAACTTTAAGAATCAAATCGGCGCCGAGCACCTCAGAAAGCGTAGATTTAAACGCGTCGACCAGGCCATGGGGCAGCTTTTGAATAAAGCCGACGGTATCGGTGATCGTCATGCCACGGCCACCGGGCAAACGGTACGAGCGCGTCGTAGGATCGAGCGTGGCAAACAGCTTATCCTGCGAAAGTACCGTGGATCCCGTCAAACGATTAAGCAACGTCGACTTGCCGGCATTGGTGTAGCCAGCCAACGCCACGCGAAACGCCGGCGATTCAATACGGCTTTTCGATTGCACATCACGACGTTGTTCAACCTGCTTCAATTCGCGTCGAAGAGCAGCGATCTTATTGCGAATCAGACGACGGTCGACCTCGAGCTGGCTTTCTCCCTGGCCAAAGCGCGAGCCAATACCGCCACGCGTCTGTTCCTTGGCAAGATGGCTCCACATACCTCGCAGACGAGGCAACAGGTACTGCAACTGTGCCAGCTGCACCTGTAAGCGGCCCTCACGAGTCTGGGCATGCAGGCCAAAGATATCCAAAATCAACGCCGTGCGGTCAATAATCTTGACCGGTTCGCCCACGGCTTTCTCAAGATAGGACTGTTGCGAAGGCGTCAGATCGTCGTCGAAGATAACAACATCCGCATCCATGCGATGCACCAAACCGCACAGCTCCTCGACCTTGCCGGAGCCGATAAACGATTTGGAATAGGGCTTGACCAGGCGCTGCGACAAGCGTGCCACGCATTGGGCTCCAGCGGTGTGGGCCAGACGCTCGAGCTCGTCGAGCGAACGGTCGAGCGGCCAGGCATTATCGCGCCACTCAACACCAACCAAGATGGCGCGCTCGGGTTCAGGCGCCGTGGGGACCAAAGGAAAACGAGCCATTAGGCAGCCTCGATGCGACGGTAGATATCATCAACGACCTCATCGATCGTAAACTCGTCCATATCGAACCACACGATGCGATCGTCACGCTTAAACCAGGAAAGCTGGCGCTTGGCATAGCGACGTGAGCGCATCTTGATAAGTTCACGGGCCTCATCCATGGTAATAGCGCCACGCAAGGCATCAATAATCTCTTTGTAACCGATTGGCTGCATCGACGTCAGTGCATCGCCCAGGCCCTGGTCCATAAGGCCACGGACCTCATCAACCAGTCCCTGCTCAAACATAAGGTCGACACGCAGGTTAATGCGCTCATAGAGCACTTCACGGCTACGCGTCAGACCAAACCACAAGGCATGATAACGCTCGCGCGGGACGCTGAATTTCGACTTTTGCTGGGCATATGACACGCCGTCATCGTGCATCTCGAGCGCACGAATCACACGACGCACGTTATGGGGATGAATCACGGCAGCAGATTCCGGATCGCGCTCGGCAAGCAAGGCATGCAATGCTTCCTCGCCAATACGCTCAGCAAGTTCCTGATAGCCCGCGCGACGCTTGTCCTCGAGTTCTCCCGAAGGAAAATCCATTTCATCGAGTGCAGCCTTGAGATACAAGCCCGTACCGCCGCAAAAGACCGGAAGACGTTGCTCACCAAGCAGACGCTCGATATGCGCTCGAGCGTCCGACTGATAAAGCGCGGCAGAATATGCGACGCCCGGATCAACGATATCGATAAGGCGCAGAGGTGCCGAACACTCCTCGGGCATCATCTTGGCCGTACCAATGTCCATGCCGCGATAGATTTGCATCGCGTCACACGACAACACTTCGGACGAAAGACGAGCGGCCAGGCGGTCGGCAACATCGCTTTTTCCGACCGCTGTTGGACCGACAATCGCTACAGCAGAAAGGCTTGCACCAGGAGAAATCATTAGCGAGGCTCGCCCACGACGGAGCCAGACAGATACCACGTCTTGGCGACATCAATATCAACATCGACGATTTTGCCGATGAGTTGATCGATGCTATAGCCAGCAGGAATCGGCGCATGCACCGTCTGGTTCTTGGGGCTCTTGCCCAGAAGGACAGCGTCGTTCTTCTTGCTCGTACCCTCAATAAGTGCAGGCACCACGGTGTGAAGCTCGCCCTGGTTATACTCGTGCGCCGTCGTCTCGATAACCTTGACCAGACGGTTAAAGCGCTCAAGGATAACCTCATGCGGGGTGGGATCATAAATCTCAGCTGCCGGGGTACCGGCGCGCTTGGAGTAAATAAACGTGTAGGCCTGGGCATAGCGCACCGTCTCGGCAAGCGAGAGCGTCTGTTCAAAGTCTTCCTCAGTCTCGCCCGGGAAGCCCACAATGATGTCGGTCGAAAGCGCAATATCGGGCATACGGTTGCGAATACGATCGACCAGGCCCAGATAATCCTCGCGCGTATAACGACGATTCATCTCTTTAAGGATGCGCGTGGAGCCCGACTGAACGGCCAGGTGGAGCTGCGGCATAACGGCAGGCGTCTCGGCCATAGCATCTATGGTCTCGGGCAGCAGATCCTTAGGATGCGAAGAGGTAAAGAAGATGCGCTCGACGCCCGTATCACCCACGGCGCGCAGCAGATCGGCAAAACGTGGCTTACCAAAGAGATCGCGACCGTAGGAGTTAACGTTTTGGCCCAGCAGCGTAATCTCGCGCACGCCCTGGCGCACAAGCCCGGTCACCTCATCGACAATCTCCTCGAAGGGACGGCTCTTCTCACGACCACGGACGTACGGCACGATGCAGTACGTGCAGAAATTGTTGCAGCCCGTCATGATGGGCACCCAGGCGTGATATTGCGTCTCGCGATGCCACGGCATACTCATGGCGTCGGTATCCTCATGCTCATTCGTACGGATATGGCGCTTACCATCCAAAAACGCCTCGGCGATAAGCTCAGCCACGTGCGCAATAGAATGGGTGCCGAAAATGACGTTGACGTTATCGACGTTGGTGAGCAAGCCCTCACCATCGCGCTGGGCGATGCAGCCGCCCACGGCGACCACACGCTTACCCGAAGGCGAAGGAGGAAGGCTCTTGCAGGAATTGCACTGACCGTACAGGCGCGTATCGGCAGCCTCGCGCACGCAGCACGTCATGAACACGACAATATCGGCATGCTCCGGATCGAGCGCCATAAGACAGCCATACGAATCGAGCAAGCCACTCACGCGCTCGGAGTCGTGCTGATTCATCTGGCAGCCGAATGTGCGGATAAAGTATG
>USBA01000136.1 GCA_900552735.1 uncultured Collinsella sp.
TCCGCTGCCGGCGGGATCGACCGTGAAGCACTCGGGCTTGGACACATCGTGCAAAAACGCCGCCCACATCAGGCTCGACGAGGGCGCGACGCCGTCACACAGTGCCAGCTCCCCTGCCACCGTCAGCACACGGGCGATATGCTCGTAGACGTTAAAGGCATGGTAGACGCTGCGCTGATCAAACCCGCGACCCGCTGCCAACTCTGGCACGGCGGCGCAGATAAGCTCGGGGTAGCGCAGCATAGCGTCTCCCCCATGACCGGTCGAAAGAATGCCCTCAAGCTCAATTCCCACGCGCTCGCGCGCCACGGCATCGAGCAACGGCGCGCACTCGGCAAGCGCACGCTTGGTCTCGGGCTCAATCATAAAGTCCAGACGGCAGGCAAAGCGCACCGCACGCAACATGCGCAGGGCGTCCTCGTTAAAGCGACGCTTGGGATCGCCGACAGCGCGAATCAGCTTGCGCTCCAAGTCACCCTGGCCGTCGTAGCGGTCGACAAGCCCGCGCTCGGGATGCCAGGCCATAGCGTTGACGGTAAAGTCGCGGCGCGCCAGATCGTCCTCAAGCGAGGCGGCACGTTCCACACTCTGGGGATGGCGACCATCAGTGTAAAAGCCGTCCAAACGATACGTCGTGACTTAGATGCGCTCATCGTCACAAATGGCGGTGATGCCGCCAAATTTAATGCCCGATTCAACCACGGCAATGTCAGCGGCCTCGAGTGCCGCCTTGGACTCCTGCCACAGGCCGCTGCAGCACATATCAACATCGTGGCTGGGGCGTCCCATCAATGCGTCACGTACCCAACCGCCCACGAACCAGGCCTCAAGACCGGCTGCCTCAAGCGCATATAGCACACGCAGGGAGGCGTCTGAGGGCTGCGTACCGTTGAGCGAAACATTGCACATACCTATGGCCTCCTACGCCTGCAAGCGTTAATCGATGGTTCTCAAGAAGTCTAACAAGAAACGGGCATGCGCGCACATGCAATCGTATCGTCAATTCGAACGAACGAAACAGCAGACACCACATATGTTCAGCGCGCAAAAAACACCCGCCTTGGTAATCCAAAGCGGGTGTTCGGCAACGATGTATCGATACGGCTAGCAGACCTGGCGAACCTCGATGTGCTTCTTATATTCGTCCACCTTGGCAAAATCGCCCAAACCGGGGCACTCGACCACGTTGGCGCCAGTAGCCATCGAAAGACGCAGGGCATCCTCGACGCGCTCGGGAGCGTCATGCCACACGGACAGGAAGGCGGCCGAAGGTGCGGTTGGCAAACCAGATATGCTCGCCGTTGGAGAAGTACGCGCCGGCGCCACCCAGGGTCAGCAGCACGTTCTTGGCGCCCTTGGCGTGCAGCTCGGCCATAGCGCCCTTGACGGACTCGTCGTCGCCACCGCTCACCTTGATGCCAAAGATGTCAAGCAGCTCGTCGTCATTGGGCTTGATCAGCAGTGGCTCCAGAGCAATGAGGTCTGCCAGCTGATGGCTCGAGATGTCGAGGACGAACTCGGCCCCCTTGGCCTTGACACGGCGCAGGACCTCGGCCAAGAAGCCCTCGGAAGTGTTGGGAGGCAGCGAGCCGCTGATGACCAGGCAGGTCATGTCATCGAGCGAATCGATAAGTTCAAACATCTCCTGCTCGTTGGCCTCATTGATGGCGGCACCGGCGTTGACCATGTTGTACTCGGTGTCGGGGCCGGCATTGAGGAACACGTTGACGCGCGTGATGCCGTCGGTCCACACGGGCTTGACGGGCACGCCCAGGGCCTCGGCGCCCTTGACGATGAACTCGCCCGAGAAGCCAGCGAAGAAGCCCAGGATCGTGGTGTCGACACCGTAGTGGTCAAGCGTAAACGAGACGTTGAGGCCCTTACCGTTTGGCGTATAAACCGCATTGCGGGTGCGCGTAACGGTGTTGGCGGAAAGACCGTCGCAGGCGATGTTGTAATCGATAGCGGGATTTGCAGTGAGCGTGTAAATCATGAATGTTCCTTTCACGAAGCAACGTGTTAATGAAAGTATATTCCACGCTTCGGCAAAAGGCTACAACAACTCGGCGAACGGTGTGGAAGCGGTGAAGGGCGGCGGTCACCCCGCTCCCCCTCAGAAAAATAACGGCGCCCCGGCAGAACCGGGGCGCCGTATGCGCACGTATATGTCGCGTTTCGATTACTCGCGATCGAGCTTGCGGACGGCGACGCGCTTGCTGTACTCGTCGACGTGACCAAAGTCACCAATACCGACGGACTCGGCAACGTTAGCGCCGGTGGCCATAGCGAGCTTCATGGCCTCCTCGACGTTGTCGCGATCCCTGTACCACTTGTGCAGGAACGCAGCGAGGGTGCAGTCGCCGGCGCAGACGGAAGAAACCAGCTTGATGTTGAACTCACGCTTGGCGTACCAGATGTCCTCGCCGTTGGAGAAGTAAGCGTCGCCGCGGCTACCACGGGTGAGCAGCACGTTCTGAACGCCGGCGTCGTGGGCGAGCTTCATGGCAACGCGGACCTCGTCGTCGGTGTCGACCGGCACGCCGAAGATGGCCTTCATCTCGTGATGGTTCGGCTTAATGAGCAGCGGCTTCTTGTGAGCGAGCTCCTTGAGCTTGTCGGAGGACAGGTCCAGGACGACGTCGGCGCCACGGGCCTGAGCGTGCTCCATGACCTGAGCCAGGAAGTCGGGCGTAGCTTTGGGAGGCACGGAGCCGGAAACGATCAGGCACTCGAGATCGCCCGCGGTGTCCAGGATGTTGTAGAGCTCCTCCTGGTGCTGCGGCGTGATCGGAGCACCCGGGTTCAGGATGCCGTACTCGTGCTGGCCATCGTTGACGTAGGTGTTAATGCGCGTGATACCGTCGGTCCAGACCGGGCGGCAGAGGCAACCCAGGTTCATGACCTCCTCGACGATGAACTTGCCCGTGAAGCCAGCGAAGAAGCCGAGCGCGACGGTGTCGACGCCCATCTTCTTAAAGGCGAAGGACACGTCGAGGCCCTTGCCGTTAGCCGTGTAGCTGGCCGAGCCGGTGCGGACGTTCTCATCGGGCTCGAGCGGAGAGCTCGAAACCGTCATGTCGACAGCCGGGTTAGCGGTTAGCGTGTAGAACATTTACAGTACCCCCTGTATATGTGAGGGCCGCGTGGCCGGCCCATTCCAACCACGCGGTTACCTCTGATACCAAATTAGCGAGCTGCAGACTCGAGCAGTGCCTTGACCTCGGCTGCGGTGTTGCAGGCGAGCGCCTTCTCGGCGAGCTCGTCGCACTCGGCCTTGGTCCACTGGCTGATGGTCTTGCGGGCGCGCAGGATCGACGGAGCGCTCATCGAGAACTCCTCCAGGCCCCAGCTGATCAGCAGCGGCTCAAGCAGCGGATCGGCAGCGGCCTCGCCGCACATACCGACCATGATGCCGGCCTTCACGCCGCTCTCGATGATGTTCTTGAGCGAGCGGAGCACGGCGGGATAGTACACCTGGTACAGGTTGGAGATGGTGTCGTTGCCACGGTCGGCGCACATGGTGTAGCCGATCAGGTCGTTGGTGCCGATGGAGAAGAAGTCGGCGACCTCGGCAAGACGGTCAGCGAGCAGCGAAGCGGCGGGCGTCTCGACCATGATGCCGACCTCGATATTCTCGTTGAACTTGCGACCCTCTTCGGTCAGCTCGGCCTTGCACTGCTCGACGAGCTCCTTGACAGCCACGACCTCCTCGACGCAGGTGACGAGCGGGATCATGATCTTGACGTCACCGAAGGCGCTGGCGCGCAGCAGGGCGCGGAGCTGGACCTTGTACTGGTCGGGATTGGCCAGGCAGTAACGCACGGCGCGGAAGCCCATGAAGGGGTTGTCTTCCTTGACCATGTGCAGGTACGGGATCTCCTTGTCGCCGCCCACATCAAGCGTACGAATGATGACCGGAGCGCCCTTGAGCGCGCTGGCGACCTTGCGGTAGGCGTTGAACTGCTCCTCCTCGGAAGGAAGCTCAGCAGAGTCCATGAACAGGAACTCGGAGCGGAACAGACCGATAGCCTCGGCGTCGTGATCGAGCGCGTTGGGCACGTCATCGGGGTTACCGATGTTGCAGGCAATGATCTTCTTGATGCCATCGGCAGTCACAGAAGGCTTGCCGCGGAAGGCCTCGAGGGCTGCCTTCTCGGCAGCGAAGGCCTCGGCCTTGGCTGTGTAGGCGGCGAGCGTCTCCTCGTCGGGATCGGCCTCGACGATGCCCTTGCCACCGTCGACGACAACGGTCATGCCGTTGCGCAGTGCGGTGCAGCTGTTGGAAACCGAAAGGACAGCCGGGATCTCGAGGGCGCGCGCGATAATCGCGGAGTGCGACGTACGGCCACCGGTCTCGGTGACGATACCGGCAACGTGGGCCTTATCGATCGTGGCGGTCATGGACGGCGTAAGGTCGTGCACGACAACGACGGTGTTCTCGGGCAGGACGGAAAGGTCGACGACCTCCTTGCCCAGCAGCTCGGCCAGAATACCGGTGCGGATGTCGGCGATATCGGCCGCGCGCAGACGGAACATCTCGTCGTCCATGGACAGGAACATGTTCTCGAACATGGTCGAGGTGTCCATGAGCGCCTGCTCGGCGCAGGTGCCGCCGTCAATGGCGGCGTTGATGGCGTCGGTCATGCCCGGGTCCTGAGCCAGGACGATGTGTCCGCTCATGATCTCGGCCTCGGCCTCGCCCACCGTCTCCTTCATGTGGTCGGCCTGAGCCTGGGTCTTCTCGCAGAAGACCGAAAGAGCGGACTGATAGCGCTCCTTCTCTGCTGCCGAATCAGCAACCTGGTGCGGCTCAAACGTCAAGTCGGGATCGACGGCGACCATAACGGTGCCGATACCGATGCCCTCGGAAGCGTTGACTCCCTGATACATTCCCATTCCTCTCTCCGTGTCATGTGATAAAGCGTTTTGCCATATCCATGACAAAAGAGCGCAGTTACCTTAAAACAGGTCACTGCGCTCCCAAATATGAACTTAGTTGTTCAACATGCGACCCGTTTGAGTTCTACTCGCCAAGACCGCTCTTGATGAGGTCGATGGCAGCAGCCAGAGCCTCGGCCTCGTCAGCGCCGTCGCACTTGACCTCGACCTCGGTGCCGCAGGGGATACCAGCAGCCATGAGGGCCATCGGGGACTTGCCGTTGACCTCCTTCTCGGGGGTGACGACCGTCACGTCGCAGGCGTACTTGCCCATGGTGGAGGCGAAGAGGCCAGCCGGACGCATGTGAAGACCCTGAGGATTAACGAGGGTAGCCTTCTCAGAAACCATAATTGACTCCTTTTTGTGTTTAACCCCTGTCAGCCATGCGACAGGAGCCATATTCACGACGTTGTTTATATTAACTCACATCAAACTGTTTTTCATTGTGTTTCGCACGAATTATTGGACGGATGTCGTTGCAGCACGCTCGCCTGCCGGGCGGGGCGGTTAAGTTTGCTGCTCTACAGTCCTGCGCAAGACGGAAAGCACATTAAGTGCTTTCCTTTGCGTGCGGAACTCGCGAC
>USBA01000137.1 GCA_900552735.1 uncultured Collinsella sp.
CAGGTCAAGGCTGCGGCCGCCGCACACGGACTCGCCGGTAACTGGCGCTTCAGTCCCGGCTATGGCGACTGCCCGCTTACGGCCCAGCGCTCAATCGTAGCTGCACTCAACGCCACGCGGCTCATCGGGCTTACCGTCACACCTACCAGCCTGCTCATGCCCACCAAGAGTGTGACCGCAGTGATCGGTCTGTTTGACGGCGAGGTCCACGACGCCCAGAGCCGCCCCACCTGCAATATCTGCCGCATGCACGAACACTGCCGCTTCCGCGCCGCCCACACCACCTGCTATTCCAGCCATTAGGAGCCCTCGATGTTTACTCCGCTTATCACCCATGATTCCGACGGTACCGCGCTGGCAGCGCCCGTCAATACTGCGCGTTGTAACGGCGCCACGTACAAGACGTGCACGATCGGCGACCTTCGCATTAAGGACGATCGCCTGCGCGCCGCCATCGAGGGCACGGGACACCTCCTGTTCGACGGCGGCATGGGCACCATGCTGCAGGCGGCCGGCATGAAGGCCGGCGCCCTGCCCGAGCTGCTCAACTTTAAGGAGCCCCAGGTTATCACTGATATTCAGCGTCAGTACGTCGAGGCTGGCTGCGACGTAATCACCGCCAACACCTTTGGCGCCAACGCCCACAAGCTCGACGGCGCCGCCACCGTGGCAGATGTCTTTGCCGCCGCCGTCGCCTGCGCCCGCGCGGCCGGCGCCCACTATGTCGCCGGCGATATCGGCCCCATCGGCGCACTGCTTCGCCCCTTGGGCACCCTGAGCTTCGACGAGGCCTATGACCTCTTTGCCGAGGAAGTGCGCGCCGGCGTCGACGCGGGCGTGGACCTCTTTATTATCGAGACCATGACCGACCTTGCCGAGATCAAGGCTGCCGTCCTCGCCTGCCGCGAGAACTCCGACCTGCCCGTCTTTGCCACCATGACCTTTGAGGAAGACGGTCGCACGTTCCTGGGTACGAGTCCCGAGGTGGCCGCCGTCACGCTCGACGCCATCGGCGCCGACGTTTTAGGCATCAACTGCAGCCAGGGACCGGCCGAGCTCCGAGGGCTCGCCGCACGCATGCTCACCGTTACCGACAAGCCCGTTATGGTGCAGGCTAATGCGGGACTGCCCCGCGTGGACGATGACGGCAATACCGTCTTTGACATCCAGGCACCCGAATACGCCGAGGCCGTCGCCGGCATGATTGAGGACGGCGTGAGCGTCGTGGGTGGCTGCTGTGGCACCACGCCCACGCACATGGCGGCACTTCGCACCCTCATCGACAACCACACGCCCAGCCCACGTCACCGCAAGCCCAGTATGTCGGTCACGAGCGCCCAGACGGTCGTGGACCTCCCCTGCGACGGCCACAAGATCGCCGTCATCGGCGAGCGCATCAATCCCACCGGCAAAAAGCGCCTGCAACAGGCCCTGCGCGACGGCGACCTAGACTACGTCGTGAGCCAGGGCATCAGCCAGCAGGAACAGGGCGCCGACATCCTGGACGTCAACGTGGGCCTGCCCGAGATCGACGAGGTCAAGATCATCCAACAGGCGACCGAGCAGCTCCAGGGCTCCACGCTGCTGCCGCTGCAGATCGACTCCACCGACCCCGCAGCCGTCGAGGCAGCCGTGCGCCGCTACGCCGGCAAGCCCATCATCAACTCGGTCAATGGCAAACAGCAAATCATGGATGAGATCTTTCCTTTGGTCGCCCACTACGGCACCAACGTTGTCGGCCTTACGCTCGACGAAGGCGGCATCCCCGATACCGCCGAGGCCCGCTTCGCCATCGCCGAGCGCATCGTGGCCGAGGCTGCCCGCTACGGCATCGGACCGGACCGCATCCTCATCGACTGCCTGGTCATGACCGCCTCGACCAATCAACGCCAGGCCGAACAGATCCTGCGCGCCATGTCCCTGTGCAAGGAGCGTCTGGGCGTCAAATGCGCGCTCGGCGTGTCGAACATCAGCTTTGGCCTGCCTGCCCGCCCGCTGCTTGGCTCGGTCTTTTTGGCTGCCGCTTTTGGCGCGGGCCTGGACGCCCCCATCATGAACCCGGGCTCCAAGCGCTTTATGGATACCGTCTACAGCTATCGCGTGCTGAGCGTTGAGGACGAGGGCTCGACCGGATACATCGAGCGCTACGCCGGCTGGACCGATCCGTATAAGATCGCCGCAAACCCGGCGGCCGCTCAGGCAGCATCGAGCGATGCCGCACCCGCCGCAGGCACCACCGCAAACGCTGGCGACGACCCCATCCGCCACATGGTCGTCTCGGGCCGTAAGGGCGAGATCGCGGCCGAAACCGAGCGCCTGCTGGCCGACCACGACGCCATGGACCTCATCAATAACCACTTTATTCCTGCCCTCGACGAGGTCGGTGTCCTCTTCGATCAGGGCAAGTTCTTTTTGCCGCAGCTCATGGCCTCGGCCGAGGCCGCACGCGTGGGCTTCGATACCATCAAGCGCCTGATGCCCGCCGGCGAGATTGCCGACAAGGGCAAAATCTGCGTGGCTACCGTCAAGGGCGACATCCACGACATCGGCAAGAACATCGTCAAGATGCTGCTCGACAACTACGGCTACACCGTCTTTGACCTGGGCCGCGATGTCGATCCGCAGGAGGTGCTCAAGACCGTTAAGGAGCGCGACATTAAGCTCGTCGGCCTCTCGGCGCTTATGACCACCACGGTCGTCGCCATGGAGGAGACCATCAAGCTGCTCCATGCCGAGGTTCCGGGCGTCAAGATCATCGTAGGCGGCGCCGTGCTCACCCCCGAATACGCCAAGCAGATCGGCGCGGACTACTACGCCAAGGATGCCGCCGAAAGCGCGCGCATCGCCGAAGAGGTCTTTGGGCAGTAACACAACGGAAACAACCGAGCACCAAAACGTGCCGCATGTGCCACTTGGCGCGTGCGGCACGTTAGAATAGATAAGACTATGCTCGTTTTGGCAGATAGGAGTGCAAGGATGGCGATCACGCCCGCAGAAATCGCGGAAACCCGCGGCATGGTTGAGGAGCAGAACCTCGACATCAGGACCATCACCATGGGTGTTTCGCTCATGGGTTGCGGTGACGAGAACCTCGACCGCATGTGCACGAAGATCTACGACCACGTGACGCACACGGCTGAGCACCTGGTCGAGACCGCCGAGAACCTCGAGCGCGAGTACGGTATCCCCATCGTCAACAAGCGCGTTTCCGTCACCCCGGTGGCACAGATCGCCGCGTGCTGCAAGGATGAGGACCTCACCCCCATCGCGCATGCCCTCGACCGCGCGGCCGAGACGCTCGGCATCGATTACCTGGGCGGCTTCTCCGCACTCGTCCAGAAGGGCATCGGCGACGCCGACCGCCGCGTTATCCAGTCCATCCCGCAGGCGCTCGCCGCCACGAGCCGCGTCTGCTCCAGCGTCAACGTCGCCAGTCTGCGTGCCGGCATCAACATGGACGCCGTGCTCATGGCGGCTCAGACCATCATCGATGCCGCTAAACTCACGGCCGACCAGGATTCCGTCGGCGCTTCCAAGTTTGTCTGCTTTGCCAACATGGTCGAGGACTCCCCGTTTATGGCGGGCGCCGTCCACGGCGGTGGCGAGGCCGACGCCGTCATCAACGTAGGCGTCTCGGGCCCCGGCGTTATGGCCGCAGCCCTGGAAACGCTGCCCGATTCCGCATCGATGATGGAAGTCGCCGAAAAGATCAAGCAGACCGCCTTTAAGATCACCCGCGCCGGCGAGCTCATGAGCCGCGAGGCCGCCCATCGTCTGGGTGTCGAGAAGGGCATTGTCGACCTGTCGCTGGCTCCCACGCCCGCCATCGGCGACTCCGTCGCGCGTATCCTCGAGATCATCGGTGTTGGCACCTGCGGTGGCCCGGGCACGACCTGCGCACTCGCCATGCTCAACGATGCCGTCAAGAAGGGCGGCGTCATGGCCAGCTCCAGCGTGGGTGGCCTCTCGGGCGCCTTTATCCCCGTGTCCGAGGACGCCGGCATGATTGCCGCCGTCGAGGCCGGCGCGCTTTCGCTCGAGAAGCTCGAGGCCATGACCTGCGTGTGCTCCGTCGGCCTGGACATGATCGCCATCCCCGGCGACACCCCGGTCGAGACCATCGCCGGCATTATCGCCGACGAGATGGCCATCGGCGTCATCAACAATAAGACCACGGCCGTGCGCGTGATTCCCGCTATCGGCAAGGGCGTGGGCGACTGTGTCGAGTACGGCGGTCTGTTTGGCCGTGCGCCCATCATGCCGGTGAACCCCAACGCCGGCACCGTGCTTGCCCACCGTGGCGGACGCTTCCCGGCGCCGCTGAACTCGCTGAAGAACTAGCTGAGGGGGACTGGCGAGGAGCCCCCGGGGGGGCAAAAAAACCCCGGGCCCCCGCGGGGGCCCCGTCTCCGGCTCATCTCAGGCGGTCCTGCCAGCGGCTGCGAAGCTGAACCACCCCCGGGCGTCCCGCTGGACACCGGAGAAGCCGTCCCGCAGTGTCCAGCCCGTCACGCTGGTGTAGAGGGGCGCCGCGGCCCCCTCCTCTAGCAGCAGGGCCTCCGCATCGTGGAGGCAACCCATCCGGGCCTCCCCCTCCTCCGCGCCGGCGATGACCGACAGCAGGGTATCATAGGCGCTGTTGGCGTATTTACCCAGGTTCTCCGGCTTATCGGAGCCCCACTGCATCAAAAAGCACTCCGCATCGTTGCCCAAAGCCCGGATCTCCGTTCCTGCCAGGGTGAAGGTCCCCTCCTGCAGGGCGGTGTCCAGCTCTTCCCGGCTGACGCCGCGGGCCGTCACCTGGAGGCCCAGGGCGCTCTGCCAGGCGTCTACCAGCGCCTGGGCCACGGCGGCGCCGTCGGACAGCGCGGTAGGGAAGTCGGCCAGGGTCAGGGTGCCGCGGTCGGCCGGCTGGCCGCCGCCCTCCGGGTAAAAGACGGTGCCGTCCAGTGCCAGCTTTCCGCCCGTTTTGCCCGGCTCCACAGCAAGGATACGGCCGGTGGCTTCCCTGCGGAACGCATCGGCCTCGTAATATTTTTCAGTGCGCTGCATAGATTTTCCTCCTGAAAACCTCTCCGTCATCGTCGCTTCGCTTGATGACACCTCTCCTGTCAGGAGAGGCTTTGGCAGTCCGTTTTGTTTCCAAGCAGACTCCATTGGGTTCATCGAAAACGAAATCTCTCTGCCAAGGGCTCCCCTGATCGGAAAGACTCCCCCGGCCGGGGGAGGTGGCACGCAAGTGCCGAAAGGGGAACGGCTGTCGAGCGAATGCGAGACTGAGAGGTTTTGCAAATCTTAGTCGCGGTACTCTTCCATCTTGAAGGCTTCGTACACGTCGCCCTCTTTGACGTCCGCAAACTTTGCCAGCGTCACGCCGCACTCGTAGCCCTCGGCCACTTCCTTGGCGTCGTCCTTGAAGCGCTTCAGGGATGCGATCTCGTCCTCGGTGATGACGATGCCGTCACGGACGACACGCACCTTGCTGTCGCGGGTGATCTTGCCGCT
>USBA01000138.1 GCA_900552735.1 uncultured Collinsella sp.
TCGTTTGAAAATCGCGTCAATTGTGGAGACGAGGACCTTTGACTTCCTGTTCCCCTTATCTTCTACCTGCGCTTTTGCTTGATTGTTGTATTTGAGCTCAATTTGTCAGGAATTGGGCAAGCTTTTGGTCAGGCTCCGGTACTTACCCGCATGAACCTCGGGGGTAGCCTCATCCTACGCGTCGCAGCCTCCCCGTGCGACGCACGAGGGATAAGGAGCAGCCATGTCCAACGCACCCACGCACTCTGTCCACAGCGCAATCGCAACAGGTCCGCTGCTCCTGCTCCTCTTCCTGCTTTTCGGCTGCCTGGCACCGGGAGCCGCATTTGCCGTCGATGGCTACGACCAGCTCGGCTTCCGCACTATTAGCGATGATTGTGGACCCTTCTTCATCGGCAAGTATGAAGCTCAAGACACCTCGATTGCCTACTGCATGAACCAGGAGCGCCCCGGCCCCACCAAACCGGGCGGCCCATGGCTCAACTTTGATCAAGGCTGGGTGTGGCTCGACGACGAGTTCGCGGCAATCGTTTGTCACGGATATCCCACCACCACGTCGTTTGGCGGTTACCATCTTTCACCCGATCGCGCCCGCGCCGCCACCCAGCTTGCCGTATGGATGCTCAACGGCACTACCCATGTCGACGGCACCTACTCCTACACGACCGCTCAGGGTAAAACCAAGAGCGGACACTTTACCGCCGACAATGAAGTCGTGGCGGCTGCGCGGTGGCTCCACGACAGCGCAAAATCAGGAAGCATCAAAGCCGCTCCGCACCGCGCGCGACGCTATCTAGGGGCCGTATCGGGCGGCAGCAAACGTCAAGACATGCTCTATGTACTGCCGGCGGTGTCTGTTTCCTTCCAAAAGCAGTCTGCTAACACCGTTATTACCAGCGGAAACAATACCTATCAGTTTACCGGGGCAACATTCGATATTTTTGAGAGCGCCAGCGGCGCGCATGTCGGCACCATCAAGATGGACAGCAACGGTCGAGCGCAAGCAACACTTCTGCCCAACACGGCATACTACCTAGTTGAAACGAAGGCGCCGGCCGGCTATGTCCCCCGCCACGATCGTATTGCCTTTACCACGGGGAATGACGGCGGGCGGGTCGCCATTGATGAACAGCCCGGCACCATCAACCTGCGTATCGTAAAACTCGATGCCGCGCCGAATGCCGGCCACCAGGTGGGAGCTTCGCTCGCAGGAGCAGAGATCACGTGTGTGTCGCAATCACCCCCTGGATGGGCACAAAACCTCACGACCGACGAAAGCGGTCGGGCCACCCTCGCCGATGTCCCCTTAGGAACCTTTACCATCTACGAATCAAAAGCCCCCGAGGGCTACCTGCCATCCAACGACAGCTGGACCTATACCGTTGGAGCCGACCAGCTCGGCGATTCAGGCGTGGTCGAGATCGAATCTCGCGTTTCCGATATCCCCATTGCGTTTAACCTTGAGATTTCCAAATTCAAGGATTACGGGAATAGCGACCAATCCGGCCTGGAGCAGCCGGCGGGTGGTGTTGTCTTTGAGGTTGTCAGCAACAGCTCTCAGCAGGTTGTTGGCACACTGACCACAAACATCTATGGCTTTGCCTCCACCGAAGATCAGCCCGAAGCATGGTTCGGCACAGGCAAGCGACCCGCCGGTGTCCACGGAGCCGTCCCATACGACCGTGCCGGCTACACGGTTCGCGAGGTTCCGGAAACCGTCCCCGAGGGTTTTAAACGTGCAGGGGAATGGACCGTCGGGGCCAATCAGATTTCCGACGGCGCCGAGCTTCAATATATCGTGGACAACCACGCTCTGTCGACGCATCTCCAGATTGTAAAACGCGATGCCCAAACAGGCGCTTCTGTTCCCCTAGCCGGATTCACCTTCCAACTCCTCGACAGCAATCACGAACCTGTCTCACAAACTTGCTGGTATCCAGCACATAACGTAATGGACACCTTTACGACTGACGCGACCGGGACCGTCACACTGCCCGAATCGCTCGTGCCGGGCACCTATTATGTACGCGAAACCTCGGCCAAAGAGCCCTATCTTGTCGGCGAAGAAATCGAGGTAAACATACCCGCCGACATGAACCTAACGCCCGTTGCAATCGCCTCGTATTATGACCACGCCGCGACCGGAAATATCAGGATCGTTAAAACCGATGCCGTAGACGGCAGCAGCCTCGCGGGCGCCATCTTTGAGATCCGTGCCTCGGGTGATATCGTGCGCCCCGACGGTAGCATTGCCGCACTCGACGGTGAGACTGTCGCTACCGTCACGACGGATGAAACTGGAGAAGCACGCGCGGACAACCTCCCACTGGGATCTGGCACCGCACGCTACGAGGTTGTCGAGACTCAAGCGCCGGCAGGCTTCTTGCTCGATCAGACAACCCATATTGTCGACCTTACTTATGCCGACCAGAAAACACCCGTTGTAGAAGCACGGCTTAACGTATCCGACGATTACACCAAGGTTGATATCTCCAAGGTCGATGCAAGCGGTGAGCAGGAAGTAGAAGGCGCACGGCTCACCTTATATGGTCCCGATAAAACCGAAATAGACTCCTGGACCTCATCCGACAAGCCACACCGCGTCGAACATCTTGCACCCGGCACCTACTCGTTGCGCGAAATGATGTCTCCGCGGACCTATGACCTTGCCAAGGAGATAACGTTTGAAATAAAGGATACGGGAGAAGTCCAATCCGTCGCGATGAAGGATGCGCCCATCGAGATCAAGGGGCAGGTCGACAAGCGTCAGGAACTTGTCCAACCTATCGAAAAGGGCCTGTTGGCTAACGGCGATGGTAAAAACCGTGCCGCGATGCAAACCAATACGGATGGGCTTTTCTCCTATACCATCGACGCTCGAAACGATTCAACTACCTGGGTTGATGAGTTTACAATTACCGATGATCTTGAGTGTGCCGAGGACGATACGGCGAGATTCGTCTCAATCGAAACCCCCGTCGCCATCGGCGACCTCAATGGTCTGTGCAACGTGTGGTATCGCACGACGCCGTTGGACTCGACAGACGTCGATGAGCCGGCAAACGCGACACTTGACGATGGGCACGAAAATCCTTGGCTTGAGTCCGACGAAGTAAGGGAAAGTCTGGGTGAGGATTGCCGCCTCGTCGATTACGACGGCTGGCACCTCTGGAAGGCGGATGTCTCGACCACGGAATCCACCACACTCGAGGCGAAAGAACTCGACCTTGCGTCCAATACCGTCGTAACGGGCATTCGCATTGAATACGGTGCGGTAGCCGCCGACTTTACGACTCGAAGCGATGCGGATTCTTGGACCCGCGATGATCTCAAAGATGAGCACGACGACCTTGACGATGCCAAAGCAATCCTTGGCACAGACGCTCGGGGCGCAATCGTGCACATGCAGGCGACGTCGGCTTATACGCCCCAAACCGCACTCACCAACAGCGCACGCGTCGATCTTTGCCGCAACGGCGGCGGCGATAAACTTGAGTCACATGACGAGGACCGTGTCATTCAACGCTGTACCCTACCGCAGGACCTACCGGCAACAGGATCAGTTCCCATCGCCGCTTGCATCACCGCGCTCCTGACCTCGGGTGCCGCAGCCCTATGGTTCGCTCGCCTTAGGTCGACCCCAAAGAAGCGCTAGCGCGATGAAAAAGCGGGCGAGCCAGTCCCCCCGCTCGCCCGCTTTCAATCATGTTAATTGCCGGATCTACTCTGCAGACGAAGATCCGCCATCAACGATTGCTTGCTCGGACTCAGGAATCCCATCGGCACCCGTGCTCTGTTCTTGCTCCACCTCTTCACTGATTGCGGAGGCGGGGGTCGAGCCCTTCGCACCCACGATGTAGGCAGCCCCAAATCCTAACGCAATGGCAATCAAGGTCAAAATCACGTAGACAGGCCAATGGCGCTTAATATACGAAAACACGTTGACTCCTTAGAGCTCCGTCTACGAACGGCGGATAACCTCGGTCACGACCTCGGATACCGTGGCAATGTTCGTCGGGTTGACATTGTGGGGCAGGTCGTCCTCGGTACGAGCGCAAGCCAGACGCGTGCCGTCCACGCCGGCGATGGTGAGGGCTCGGCGGCTCGCCTCGAGCGCGGCATAGGCATCGGTCTTGGCATAGGGCATCTCGAGCGCGCCACAATCGACATGGAACGACTTGCACACCTTGCTGACCAGGTTCATGATGCGGCGATCGCCCTTGAGCAGCTGCTGTTCGCCCTCAACCGTCACCACCGAAAGCCTACCGGCGCCGACGGATTCAAGATTGATAAAGAATACGCCGCGGAGCTTATCGCGATGCGAAGCCAAGAAGGCCTTCATGCCGGCACCATCACAATCCGAGGCGCCCGTTGCCACAAACCAGATATCGTGACCGAGCAGCTCATCATCGCCCATAGAGGCGACAGCCGAGAGCATATCTTCGGAAGAAGCGCCATCGGAAGACGTAGCGCCACCCTTCCAGCCATCGTTATCGTCCTCGAAGTTATCCCACGAACCGATACCGCGACCGGACTTCTTGGCATCGTAATCGTCTTCGACGCCCAGCCAGTCACTCATGCTGTCCTGCTCGTTTTTCTTTTTACGGCCGAACAGGCCACCCAGGCCGCGCTTACGAGACTTGGGTGCCGCCGGGGCGGGAGCCGAAATGGTCTCGATCGGCTGCGCGCCCGACGCAACGGGCATGGGAGGCACAACGGGTGCCGATGTGGGTTCGGGACCCTGGGCGGTAGCAAAGGGGTCGTTGACCTGTGCGGAGGGGTCGGGAAGGTCGAACAGCGACGTGCGAGACGCAACGTTTGCCTGCTTCATCGACGGCAGCGACGGATCGGGGACCGAAGCCAGCGGAGACGAGGAAGGTGCAGGCGACGGTGCCGACGCCGGATCGGGAACATTCACCTGCGGACGCGGCGATGCCTGGGAGGAAATCTGGGCCATAAGGGAATCGACTGTTTCGTCCTGGGTGGGAGCAACATCGGCAACCGTGGCACCGGAACCACTCGGGGTCGGCATGGTGAAAATCTGCGTGGAGTAAGGCCTCGACTCATCCGTCTCGGGAGTCTCGGAAACCGCAGGCACTTCCTCCTGCTCGACCTCGGTCGAATCATCTTGCTCGGCTGCCGCGTACTGCTCTTCGTCAGAGTTGGCCTCGACGGGCTCGTCCTCGGCAGCATCCTGAATTTCGGCAGCATCAATGGGCTCGTCATCGTCTGCCGCGTCGTCCTGCTCATCGGAAGCAGGAAGGGGCTCGGCAATCGCGGTGCCTTGCTTTTCAAACGTTATCGTGGAATCGAACTGCGCGGCATCAAACGACATGGTGCTATCGACGTG
>USBA01000139.1 GCA_900552735.1 uncultured Collinsella sp.
CCCGGGCGGGGCCCCCAAAAAAAAAAAATTTTACACCTCGGCTCCCACGACTCGGTTAAAAACTTTTTTTTGGGGGGGGGCCCGCTCCCTTACGTACCACCATTGGAAACTTTGGCTGATACTTTGAAAGCGATGGGGCTTTTGTTGGCAGGGCCTTGGGGCCCGATTGGAAACTTTGGGACCGCCTTAAACGTTTGGCTGAGTGTTGCTTTGGGTACCCTTTTGCTTAGTTTTGGGTTGTTTTATTAACTTTGGAGGCTCGTATGGGGTATTTGGATTTGGCTCGGGCTCGGTATTCTTGTCGTTCTTTTGAGGATCGGGCTGTGGAGCAGGCTGTGGTGGATGTCATTGTTGAGGCTGGGCGTATTGCTCCTTCTGCTTGCAATAACCATCCAGCCCGTGTGATGGTGTTGGATACGCCCGAGCTTTTGGAGAAGGCGGCTGCTTGTCAGCCTCGGTTTGCTCGTGATGGGTCCATCTTTGGCGCTCCGCTCATCTTCCTCATTTGCAGCGTTACCGACGACGCTTGGGTTCGCCCCTATGACCAGATGAACTCCAGCGCTATCGACACCTCGATTGTTTGCGATCAAATGATGATGGAGGCCGAGGAGCAAGGCCTGGGAACGTGTTGGGTATGCCATTTTAAGCCCGAGCTAGCCCGAGAGCGGTTCAACCTGCCCGAGGGCGTCTATCCCTATCACATGCTCGTCTGCGGCTATCCTGCCGACCACATCGCCGATCCCGAGCATCGCGAGGCCCGTACCATTCCCCTCTCCGACTTCCTCCTCAAGTAGTTCTTGGGCATGCCCTAAAATCTACCTTTTACCGCTCACCCTTTCGCCGAGTTCTGCCCTATCGCACGCAGAGCTCGGCGTTTTGTTTCCCAACCCGTATGCAGCCACAAAAAAGGAGCCCGCAGGCGCGAGCTCCTCTTAAGGGCACGAGATTGTAGCTCTGGCGCTAGTCCAGGTCGTCGGCGGCAAAGTTGTCGATCGGGGCGAAGGGGTCAGCCACGGGAACAACCGGATCAGCGACAGGCAGCGGCTCGGCGGCGGGAACGGTCACTGCAGGAGAAGCCGCAGAACCGACCGGCGTGGAGGCCATAAGGTCGGACGGGAAGGAATTCTGCGCATCGTCCATGAAGTGCTGGATGAGCTTGAGGTACTCGGCTTTGAACTCCTCACGGGAAGCCTTCAGACGGTCGATCTCCTCGAGCTCGGCCTGCTTCTCGGTCAGGGCCTGACGGATGACCTCGCGGGCCTTGGCGTCGGCTTCGTTGCGGATGCGCTCAGCGTTCTCGTTGGCATCGTTGACGATGCCCTCGGCGGTCTGCTGGGCAGCAATCAGCGCAGCGGAGATCTGGCGCTCCTGAGCGGAGAAGTCGGGTGCGGGAGCGGCCACAGGAGCGGCGGGAACGGCCTGAGCGGCAGCGTCCTGAGCCTGGGCAAGCTGGGCCTGCGTGTCGGCAAGCTGCTGCTCGGTGGCAGTCAGACGACCCTTAAGATCGACAATCTTGGCAAGCATAGCGTCAACCTCGGAGGACAGCGTCTCCAAAAAGACGTCGACCTCGGCGGGATCATAGCCGCGCTTGGCCTCAGAGAAAGTCTGAGCCTGGATGTCAGCAGGGGTAATAGCCATAACAAGTTCTCCTTTATCATCGCCTTGGCGCCGGGCGCCCGACGTAAGTTACTGAGCCAGTACTATACGAGTATACCTATAAGAAGCTGCAGAATCAGCCTCTGCACCAACTGCAACGCAATAATCGCAACGACCGGCGAAAAATCAACGCCGCCCATCGGCGGAATAAACCGACGAAACAGGTTGAGCCACGGACCGCAGACGCTATCGAGCACCGCGGCGATATCCTGCAGCAGGCCGCCCTGCTTCATGGGAATCCACGTCATAAAGCAATAGACCACAATAAGTGTGGAGTAGAAGTTGAACAGCGTGTTGACCAGCTGGACAATGGTGTAGATGTTGATGAGAATCTCCTCGTCTTGGGTTTACTTAAGGTAGCCGTCGGCGCGCAGCTTCTTGAGGTCCGAATCCTTGACCTCGCAGCCGGCGGGCAGCACCATAAACACGCGATCGCCCACCTCTTTGACCGTAGCGCCCAGGCCGCAGGCAAAGCCATAGCTAAAGTCCAGGACACGCTTGGCGACCTCGGTGCGAACGCCAACAAAAATCAGCGCAACGGGCTGCTTGGTGCGCACGCGGCGGACAACGGTCTCGACATCGTCATAGCTCTCAGGGCGCAGGACATAGGCAGGCAGCTGCGGCGTGGCGTTAATGATGTTGTTTGCATAGGCCGAGGCGTCGCTCGGCGCAGAAGCGGGCGCAGGTGCCGCGGCACGAGCGCGGGCGCTCTCGGCATAACTCGACGGCGTGTCGTAAGCGCCGGGGCGATAGCCGCCTGCGGCACTATCCTGAGAACGCGACGGCGGATTGTACGTCGTTGCATGACGCGAGTCATCGCCGACCAGCTGGCCGGAGCGCGTATACACGGCGACCGACTCGGCCTCACCGCGGCGCGTCTGGCCCAGCAGGCCGTTACTCGGCTCGTCCTGGGTATAGAAGCCCTCGCCCGAGGTACCGCTGTAGCCGTTGTTCTGATAGCCATCATCGTAGCCGTCATCGTAGCCGTAGTCGTCATCCTGGTCATAGCTCTGGTCGTAACCCTGCTGGCCGCCCAGGTGCATCTTATTTTTAATCTCGTCAAGGAAGCCCATGGTTGTGTCCTCTCACGGTTTAGTGCAGGCGCTCTGTAAACCAGTGCGCACTTCAGAGCCCTATTTTACTGCAAACTCCGGGCTAAATACTACCCTGCCCAGGCGAACGAGCGTAGAGCCCTCCTCAAGGGCAGGCTCAAAGTCCTCGCTCATGCCGCAAGAAAGCTCGGGCAGCCTCAGATCGGGATGCGCCGCCTCCAACTCATCCCTCAGCTCTCGCAGCCCGGCAAAGGTGCGACGCGCCACATCCTTGTTCCCCCGAGGGGCCATAGTCATAAGGCCCTGCACACAAATTCCCTCAAGTTCCGCAAGCTCGCCGGCAGCCCCACGAATCTCATCGGGCGAAAAGCCGCCCTTGGACTCCTCGCCGCTTACGTTAACCTCGATTAGCACCTGTTGGGGAGCAGAAAGCTCGCCCGCTTCGATCTTGCGAACGGCACGGCTCGAGATCGCCTGCGCCAAATGAAGCGAACCAACCGAATGAATCAGCTCGGCCGAACCCAACACCGCGTTAATCTTGTTGGTCTGAAGGTTGCCGATCATATCAAAGCGTACCTCGGGCAGCTCCGGATGCTCCGCCAGACCTGCGAGTTTGCGGACGAGCTCTTGCGGGCGGTTCTCGGCAAAATGGCGGTATCCCACCTGGATGGCCACGATGGTCTCATCGACGCCGACGGTCTTGGACACGGCAATCAGACGCGCGGCATCGCGGGACCTCCCGGCGCGATCGAGCGCGGCATAGAAACGCTCAAGTATCTGCTCGCGGCGAGCGCGCATTACATTCAAATAGTTATCCATTGCCAATCGCCTCCGCTAACAGCACAACAAGTAGTCCCATGCTAACGCAAGAGCGCAACCCCGCATCCGCAAGGCCGCGCTCCCTTAGGTATTTACAATCTCTCAACGAACGGGGCTACCCTATTCCTCGTCGTCCTCGGCATCATCCTCGTCCTCAAGATGATCCAACAGGTAGCGAAGACCCTCGCTCACCTCGTTAACGGGCACCTTGGCAACATAGCGTGCATCGACGGCGGGCCTCATGATGACGCCCTCGCCCGAAGGCACGCGCATGCTCTCGAGCTCATCCTCGTCCGTGCGGGCGATATCGCCGGCTGTCATGCGCTGCCCGGTCAAAAGGAAGGTCAGACGGCAGGCGGCATCGATGGAGATCGAAGCGATGCGATCGAGGTAGCGCGAGACCATGATGGCGCGGCGCAGGTCGTCATAGTTGCTGTCATCGTCCATAAAATCGCCGGTGTCCATGCGGTTAAAGGTGCGGAAGAACTTCTCATACGCCGCATGCACCGGCTCGTCCTCGACGGCCAAGTTGCAGATGATGGACATGTCGTTAGTGACGAGCGCAGAAAGCGACGAACCCAGCACCTGGTAAACAGCTTCGGCCTCGGCCTCAACCGTACCGACGAGCTCCTGGGGCAGCGAGATGTCGGCCTTGACCATGTGACGCGTGGCGCGGCAGATCTGGCGAACCTTATCGGTCATGCGCTGCAGGTTAAAGTCGACGTAGATAATCGTCTGCAGCAATCGGAAGTCGGAGGCGACCGGCGACTGCGTGGCGATCAGGTTGTAGCACACGGCCTCCAAATTGGCGCAGCGAGCATCAATCGAAAGCGTGCGCTTCTTGGTCTTGGTGGCGAGCTTGCGGTCGTCGGTCACATAGGCCTTCACGGCATCATGAAGGGCAAGATCGACGGCCTCGTAGATGCTCAGCATCTCGTGACGGGCCTCGACGAGCTGACGGGAAAACAGTTTGCGCATGGTTCACTCCAATCAGTTGGGTGCGGTCATGCCGCCCGCACAGTGAATACGCACCGGACCAGGTCCGATCGGCTTGGGACTAGTCGCGCCGATCAGCCAAAGCGGCCGGTGATATAGTCTTCCGTCCGCGAATCCACCGGGCTGGTGAAGATCGCGTCGGTTTGACCATACTCGATGAGCGTGGCGGGCTCACCGGCAACTTCCTGCAAGAAAAATGCGGTGTAGTCGCTGATACGAGCCGCCTGCTGCATAGAATGCGTGACGATGATGATCGTCATCTCGGGCGCCAGCTCGGCCATCAGATCCTCGACCTTAGAGACGGATGTGGGATCGATGGCGGAGCAGGGCTCGTCCATCAGGAGGACATCGGGTTGCACCGCAAGCACGCGCGCGATGCACAGACGCTGCTGCTGACCGCCCGAGAGCGCCAAACCATCCTTGTTGAGCTGATTGGATACCTCTTTCCAGAGGTTGGCGCGCTTGAGCGATTCTTCCACGATGTCGTCGAGGTCGCTTTTGCTAGTCACGCCCTGCAGACGAGGGCCAAAAGCGACATTCTCGTAAATGGATTTGGGAAACGGGTTGGGCTGTTGAAAAATCATGCCCACGCGGCGACGAAGATCGACCGGGTCGACGCCCTCGGCATAGATATCATTGCCGTCGAGCGTCATGGTGCCCTCGACGCGCGTACCCTCGATCAGATCATTCATGCGGTTGATGCAGCGCAAAAACGTCGACTTGCCGCAGCCCGAAGGGCCAATGAAGGCGGTGATGGCGTTTTTGGC
>USBA01000140.1 GCA_900552735.1 uncultured Collinsella sp.
GGTGGAATAGTTCCTGTTTGGCCTTCTATGGCCCACATTTAGGAACTATTTCACCGCAAGTTATTTGGGGATGAAAAATGGGCCATGTGTCCCAGTTGTGGAGACCTCTTGAGCCGTCTGGGTATCGTGAAAGATCGCGCGCTCCCCCATCATCAAAAGTGACACACGCTACCTGTTGATGGGAGGCAACCATGGGCTTCTTTGACAAGATGTTCGAGAAGAAAGAGTGCGCGATTTGCGGTACCGAGCTGGGACTTCTAGGTAAGACCAAGATCAACGAAGGCTACCTGTGCAAAGAATGCGTCGGCAAGCTCTCTCCCTTCTTTGGAGGCTATCGCTCTAGCACCGCGGACGACATTCGCGAGCAGCTCGCCTATCGCGAGGCCAATGCCGAGCGCCTGGCATCGTTCAATCCCACGCGCACGCTCTCGGCCGGGCGCACCAATATCATGCTCGACGAGGACGCGGGCCTGCTGATCATTACCTCGCAGACGCGCTGGCGCGACGCCAACCCCGACATCATCGAGTTCTCTCAGGTGCTCGGTTGCGATATGGATATCGACGAGCACCGCACCGAGATCTATCGCGAGACCAAGGACGGCGAGCGTGAGAGTTATGACCCGCCGCGCTACGACCTGGATTACGACTTCAATCTGACCATCCACGTCAACACGCCGTACTTTACCGAGATCGACCTGCGCGTGAACGACTCCACCATCGAGCAGCGCGGATCCATCGAGTACCGCGAGGCCAAGCGTCAGGCAACCGAAGTCCGCGACGCGCTGGTGCAGCTGCGTCAGGAGACGCGCGATAGCGTCGTTGCCGCCAAGGCCCCCAAGACCGCGGTGACCTGCCCCTTCTGCGGCGCCACCACCATTCCCGATGCCAGTGGGCGCTGCGAATACTGCGGCGGCGCCATCGGCGCATAGCCCTCGGCACGGAAAGGACCGATCATGGCCTTCGAAAGCGTTAACTATCAGTGCCCCGCGTGTGGCGGCCCGCTGCATTTTGCCAGCGCCGAGCAAAAGCTCGTCTGTGACTACTGCGACTCGCGCTTTGAAGTCGAAGAGGTCGAGGCTCTCTATCGCGAGCGCCAGGACAAGGCAGATGCCAAAGCCGATGCGGCGGCCGCAACATCCAAGCCCGCATCCGACGATGCGGTGCAGGAACTGGCCCAAAACGCCGGCTATATCTGCTCGTCGTGTGGCGCCGAGCTGATCTCGGACGGCACCGTCGCCGTCTCCACCTGCCCATACTGCGGCAATCCCGCCGTGGCGCCCGGCCAGCTCTCTGGCGACTTCTCGCCCGACCTGGTGATTCCGTTTAAACTCGGGCGCGACGACGTCACGGCCGCACTCAAGGAACACTACAAGGGCAAGATCTTGCTGCCCAAGAGCTTTGTCACCGGCAACCACATCGACGAGGTCCAAGGTGTCTACGTGCCGTTTTGGCTCTACGGCGCCCGCGTTGACGGCGAAGTGTACTTTGACGCGACCAACGAGACCGTGACCAAGGAATCCGACCGCACCGTCACGACCACCGACCACTACGATGCCTATCGCAAGGGCAATATCTCGTTTAAGCGCGTGCCCGTCGACGGATCGTCCAAGATGCCCGACGGCCACATGGACGCCATCGAACCGTTTGACTACGACGCGCTGCGCCCGTTCTCGGTCGCCTACATGCCCGGCTACATCGCCAACCGTTACGATGAGGACTGCGAGACTTGCAAGGCCCGTGCCGAGCGCCGTATGGAAGAAAGCACGATCTCGGCCCTGCGCGAGACCGTTATCGATGAGTACGACGATGCCTCGGTCGAGAGCAAGCAGCTCGACTACACCTGGGAAGACAGCGACTACGCCCTGTTCCCCGTCTGGATGCTCTCCACCTCGTGGAACGGCAAGAGCTACCTGTTTGCCATGAACGGCCAGACCGGCCGCTTGGTCGGCGAGCTCCCCTGCTCCAAGCCCAAGCTCATTATCGCCTCGCTGCTGTTCTTTGTGATCGGATTTGTCCTCTCCCAGATTCTCTTTATGGGCGAATACGCCTTCGATCCGGATTACCTCACCTTTGATATCGAGGGTATCCTCATCAACATCGTCGCGCCGCTGATCATCGTGATCATTGCGGACGTGCTGCTGGTGGGCCAGCTCAAGACAGCCAACGAGGCCACCCACGCCGACGAGTACTGCGGCGAGCTCGACCTGGTCGAGAAGCACGACACCTTCAGCCACACCGAGACCACCGTCGTCATGAAGGACGACAAGGACGACTAACCATCCCGACCAACACCACCCGGCCTTTGACGAGAAAGGAAGATCACCATGGGACTCTTGAAAGCTGGATTGGGCGCTGCCGGCGGCGTCATGGCCGACCAGTGGAAGGAATTTATCTACTGCGAATCGATGCCCGCTGACGTCTTGGCCTGCAAGGGCAGCAAACGTACCGGTGGCCGCAGCTCCAACACGCGCGGCGAGGACAACGTCATCTCCAACGGCTCCGTCATCGCCGTCAACGACGGACAGGGCATGCTCGTGGTGCAAAACGGCAAGATCATCGAGGTTGCGCTGGAGCCTGGCGAGTTTGTCTTTGACACCGGCAGCGAGCCGAGCGTCTTTAGCGGCAATCTGGGCGACTCCATCAAGGAGACCTTCGCCAATATCGGCAGCCGCTTTACCTTTGGCGGCGACGCGGGAAAGGACCAGCGCGTCTACTTCATCAACACCAAGGAGATCATCGGCAACAAGTACGGCACCGCCTCACCCGTGCCCTTCCGCGTGGTCGATAACAACATCGGCTTGGACGTTGACATCTCCGTGCGCTGCAACGGCGAGTATTCGTACCGCATCACCAACCCGCTGCTGTTCTACACCAACGTATGCGGCAACGTGACCGATAGCTACACGCGCGACAAGATCGACAGCCAGCTTAAGTCCGAGCTGCTCACCGCCCTGCAGCCCGCCTTTGCCAAGATCTCGGAGATGGGCATCCGCTACAGCGCCATCCCCGGTCACACCACCGAGCTCGCCCGCGCGCTCAACGAAGTCCTCTCGGCCGACTGGCGCGACTTGCGCGGCGTCGAGATCGTGAGCTTTGGCGTCAACTCCATCGCCGCCTCGCAAGAAGACGAGCAGATGATCAAGGATCTGCAGAAGGCCGCGGTCATGCGCGATCCCACCATGGCAGCCGCCAACATTGCCAGCGCCCAGAGCGACGCAATGCGCGCGGCAGCCGCCAACCCCAACGGCGCGATGGCAGGCTTTATGGGCATGGGCATGGCAGGCGGCATGGGCGGCATGAACGCCAGCCAGCTGTTCGCCGCTGGCCAGGCACAGCAGCAGGCCGCCCCACAGCCGGCTCCGGCACCCGCCCCGGCTCCTGCCGCCGCACCTGCGGCCGGCACGTGGACTTGCAGCTGCGGCGCCACCAACACCGGCAAGTTCTGCTCCGAGTGCGGCAGTCCCGCACCCGCCCCGGCACCGGCCAAGTGGTTCTGTCCCAACTGCGGTAGCGAAAACGGCGGCAAGTTCTGCAGCAACTGCGGAACGCCCAGGCCCTAGCCCCTCTATCTGGTAATTGGCGGGGGTCCGCCACCCCCGCATTTGCTTCTATGGGTTTCGTTCGATAAAGGAGGACACCATGAAGACAACGTTCAAAAAATCCGTACTCGCATTCCTGACATGCGTTCTGGCGCTCGCCTTTGCCCTGACGGGCTGCAGCGGCGGCGGCAAGGACCCCAAGGCCAACTTCGTCGGCAGCTGGCAGTACTCGGGTGGAACCTTGGATGGCGAAGAGCTCACCGATGAGTACATGGATATGCTCAAGGAGTGGGGCCTCAACTGCGTCCTGATCCTCGACGAGGACGGCACAGGCGTCCTCGATATGTTCCTTGAGGTCGCCGACCTGAAATGGGAAGCCAAGGACGCCACCACCGTAACGATCACCGCCGAAGATGAGTCGCACGACCTGAAGCTCAAGGACAACAAGCTCGTCCTTGAGGTGGAAGGCGACAAGCTTATCTTTACCAAGTCCGACAAGGACCTGTCCGGTACGGTGAAGAAGGATCGCGAAGCGGCCGAGAAGGAAGAGGAGATCGATGAGGCCGTCGAAGACGACGATGTCCAGAACGTCGAAATCTCCCCCGCCGTCACCGTCGCCGATGACGATCTGTGCACCATCACCATCACCGAGAAGTTCAAGGACGACTGGGGCGACATCGGCTTTGTCGTCAACATCACCAACAAGAGCGACAAGGACCTGACCTTCTACGCTCCTTCCGGCAAGACCAACGTCAACGGCACCATGAAGGAACCCTGGTTCTCGGCTAACCTGATGCCCGGCACCAGCGCCACCGAGGAATTCACGTTCTCGAGCGGCGAGCTTGACAGTCTTGACGACCTGGTCAACACGACCATCGGCATCGACGCCTACCTGACCGATTCCTACGAGGACGTCGCCTCCTACAGCGCAACCATCGCGTAACGGCATGTAACATCAGCCGCGGATTGGCGGACACATCCGCGCACACCAGACGGGGCCGCAGGAGTTAATCCTGCGGCCCCGTCGCTTTTATGCCGATGCGTACCGAGCGTTAGCGCTCCATGTTGGGAACAATGCTGCCCTCCGTTACCGCGTGCACGGCCAGGCGCATGATGTTGTCGTAGCCGGTTTTGTTGAGAATCTCCGAGATGCGGCGCTTGATGGTGCCCTCGCTCATAAACAACTCGGCCGCGATCTCGCGACGGCTCTTGCCTTCGCAGGCAAGGCGCAAAATCGACAACTCAACGTCGTCGAGCGCCGCCGTGCCCGAAAAGATGCTTTCGGGCGGCTTGGGAAACGTGCAATAGCCCGCCAGCGTGGAGCGCATCACGGCAAAGAGCTCATCGATGCCGACGTTCTTGTACACAAAGCTGTCGACGCCTGCCTCGCGCGCCTGATCCACAAACGTAATCTCGGGCATGCCCGTCATGATAATGACGCGGCACTCGGGCAGCTGCTCCTTGATGCGCGCCGCCGCCACGATGCCGTTGGAATCGTGCTCGGTGCACACGTCCATCAAAATCATGTCCGGATGCTCCTTGAGCGCGACGTCCAAGGCATCTGAGGCATCGGCGATGGCGGCAACAACGGTCATATCGGGCTGGTCGCCAACGGAGCGCGCCAGGCTCTCGCGCAGGATGGCCTGGTCTTCGACGATCAAAACGCGGATCATGAGCTTCTCCTTTGAACCGTGGCGTTGGAACTCAGCGGGATGGATACCGCAAGCGTGAAGGGCGGGG
>USBA01000141.1 GCA_900552735.1 uncultured Collinsella sp.
CGCCGCGGCGAGCAGTGGCTCGGGAATGCCCGAGCTCTCGCTGCCAAAGACCAAGTAGTCGCCGTCGTGGTAGGTACTCTGCGCATAGGTGCGGCGTGCCTTTTTGGTCAGCAGATGTAGGCGCTCGTCGGCAGGGGAGAGACCGTTGCGTGCAAGGAAATCCTCCCAGCCGGCATAGGTCGTCACGTCCAAATTTTGCCAGTAGCCCAGGCCGGCGCGACGCACCGTCTTGTCGTCGAGCGAAAACCCCAGCGGCTCCACCAGATGCAGGCGGGCGCCGGTAACCACGCAGGTGCGGCCGATATTGCCCGTATTGGCCGGAATCTCGGGCGCATACAGCACAATGTTGAACATGAATCTCCTTGGCTCAGAACGAAAAACCACCACGAAGAGCACCTTCGTGGTGGTTTGGCGGTTACATAGGCGGAAAAATGCCCGCTTGGATAAACCTAGGCGCGGTGCCAGTCGGTCAGGCAGGCATCGAGGGAGGCGATGAGCGCATCCTTGTCCATGTGACGGCCGATGATGCACAGACTCGTCATGCGGTCGCCCGTCTCGTCGTCCCAAATCTGCATGATCTCGGGGTTCTCGTCGATGATCTTCTGCTTCTCGCCCTCGGGCGCCGAATCGACAAACAGGCCGTTCTCCATCAGGCGCATCTGGTGGCCGGCCTGCTCAAACATGTAGCACATGTCCGGATCGCCGGTCTGCCACAGCGGACCCTTGACGCGGATGACCTCGTCGGGCCACTCCTGCTCAACAAAATTGGTGAACTTCTGCAGGTCAAACGGCTTGCGGCGCGAGTACACAAAGGTCTCGATGTCGTACTCGAGCACCTCGGGGTCGTCGTGCTCCTCGGGATGCTCCATGGCCTCGATCCAGGCGGCGGAGTTGTAGGCGCGCATAAAGTCGAAGCGGTCGGTGTCGAGCAGCTCCTCCATGGGGACCTCGCCGTTTTGGGCCTCGACGATCACGGCGTCCTTCTGCAGGCTGCGCACGATGGCCTTGAGCTCGGCGATCTGCTCAGGGCTCACGGTATCGGTCTTGTTGAGGATCAGCGTGGAGCAAAACTCAATCTGCTGGATGAGCAGGCTTTCGATGTCGTCCTCGTCGATATCCTCGGCCAGCAGGTCGCGACCGCCGTTGAACTCGTCGTACATGCGGGCGCAGTCGACCACGGCCACGATGTTGTCGAGCGCGAGCTTGGGCTCGCCGCCCACCTTGGCCTCGTCGCAGAAGCTCGAGATGGTGTAGGCGATGGGGATAGGCTCGCAAATGCCCGATGCCTCGATGATGATGTAGTCGAAGTTGCCCGAATCGGCGATGCCCTGCAGCTGGTTGGCCAGGTCATCCGAAAGCGTGCAGCAGATGCAGCCGTTGGTGAGCGGGATGAGGTCGTCGGTCTCGGAAAGGCCGCCGTCGGCGATGAGGCTGGCGTCGACATTGATCTCGCCGATATCGTTGACGATCACGGCGGCGCGGATGCCGCCGTCGTTAGCGAGGATGTGGTTGAGCAGCGTGGTCTTGCCGGCACCGAGGTATCCGGTAAGCATGATGATCTTCACGGGTTTGTTGGGCATGTGCCCTCCTTTGTTAGACATGGCTTACAGTTGAATCTTATGCCAAACGCCTGCTCTTATACCCACGCGCCGGCAAATAACACAAGCTACTCCCAGGCTCCCCATACATCGGGGCAATAACCGACGGTGGCCTTTTTGCCGTTGCGCACGATGGGCTCAGCTAGAACCTGCTGGTTCTCGAGCAGCTTGTCGAAGCGCTGACTAGGGGTGAGGTGCTGGATGAGCGCGAGCGTCTCCTCGTCCTTGGCTTTGGGGTTAAGCAGCTTGTCGATGCCGCCGACCGCCTGCATCACGCTCGTGAGCTCGCCCTTGCTCATCTCCTTTTCCTTAAGGTCAATAAACTGCACCTTAATGCGGCGCTCCTTAAAATAGCGCTGGGCCTTCTTGGTATCGAAGGACTTTTTGGTGCCAAAAATCTGGATATTCATGCTCCGCCGTTCTACCTGATGAAGTTGGTCGTTGCACGATCTGCCTCGGGTGCGTTGATGCCGGCAGCCTGTCCTGCCTCGATGCAGTGCAGGAGCCAGGCCATGTTTTTGCCGATGTTTCGCATGGTGGCAAGGCCCTCGGCGTCCCCATCGGCGTCGCCGGGCACGCGGCCAAACACGTTGTTCCAGTAGGTGGAAGCAACTACGGGCATTTGCTTAATGGTGAAGTACTTGTTGAGCACATCGAAGGTGGTCGACGTGCCGCCGCGACGGGCGACGGCGACTGCGGCGCCAGGTTTGTGCTCAAAGGCATGCCCGCCTGCGTAGAAGGCGCGATCGAGGGCCGAAAGGATGCGTCCGCTGGGGTGCGCGTAGTAGACGGGCGAGCCAAAGACAAAACCGTCTGCCTGCTCGGCGGCAGCGATCAGCTCGTTGACCACGTCGTCGTCAAAGGTGCAGCGTCCGCCGAGCTTGCCGCACTGACCGCAGCCGATGCAGTCGCGAATGGGCTTGGCGCCCAGCTGAAACACCTCGGTATCAATGCCTTCGGCGTTGAGCTGCTCGGCGACCTCGGCGAGTGCGCGGGCGGTGTTGCCGTTTGCCTTGGGACTGCCATTGACCAAAAGAACCTTCATCACAAACTCCCTCTGCTTTTGGTGACTTCTGCAGAGGATTATCGCACGATGGGGGAGGCGATGCGGGCGCGGTGCTAATCCAGTTTGGTACCTGGTACCTGCACGGCTTTCCCGAGCAACGCTTTGAGCTCGTTCAAAATGGAAACAGGTTGACGGTCGACGCCGTCCAGATGGAGCGTGGCCACGCGAATGGGCGGCTGATATTCAAGCGAGCCGATGAGCACGGGAGAACCCAAGAACCGTTCGATGTCGCTTGCGATCTCATCGATTGCCTCGGGGCCGAGCTCATCGAAGAGTGCCACGAATGTCGGCCCCGTCGAGCGGAACAGGCGGCCCTTGCCGCGCGAACAATCCATGAGGCAGGCGGCGCTTTCGGCGAGCACGCGGTCGCCTGCATCGAATCCAAAGCGGGCATTGACCTCGGCGATATCGTCGACCTTAATGGCAATAAAGCCTGCCTCGTGTGGCACGCGGCGCATCTCTCCAATAGCGTTGACCAGGGCGTGAATATCGCCCAGGCCCGTTACCGAGTCGGTCGTATCCGCTAGGCTTCGGTTGATGATAATGCCCACATACATGCTGGGCTCGGTATCGGTGCCGTCCAAGCGGTAGCCCGTGCAGTCGCAAAGCGCATATTTTCCGGTGGCATCCATTACGCGATACTGCATGTAGTGGAAATGCCACGTGCCGTTTATCACCATGTCGAGCTCGGCGCGTACGTTGTCGCGGTCCTCGGGATGAACGCGGGCGAGCCACATGTCGAGTGAGTTAAAAGGGTGCTGGGAGGGCAGGTCAAAATCGCGCACGGCGTTAACCGACCATTGCGATTCTCCAGTATCGAGGTTAAGGATGAACGGATAGCGCGTCTCGGAGCTCATGGAGATCGCCTGGAACACCCGGTCGTTGCACGGAAGTTGATCAACGATTGGGCGTTGCGGCGCGTCATTGTTTTCCGGTTGCTGTACACGATGCATAAGCTTATAGCGATACATCTTGCGATCGGCATCCATCGTCATCTGGCGACGCGTGTCGCCAGCAAGTGGATCGACGCGCGAGCAGCCAAAGCTAAAGCTGGCGATCATGGGCGCCTTGCCATCTGAGCTCGCCTCGATCAGCCCGGCACGTACCTGCTCCAAGCGCTGCTCGAGTTCGGTCTCGTTTGCAGAGAGCGAGATAAGTACAAACTCGTCTCCACCGATACGGAACAGCATCTCATCGTGCTCCATGGTTTCGGAGAGCGTGCGGCAGATGCTCAGAATATAGCGATTGCCTTCGGCATGGCCAAACCTATCATTGCAATGCTTGAGATGGTCGATGTCAATATAGGCGCAGGTGAAGGGGTCGCCTTTGCGCCAGAGTTGCTCGACGTGACGGTCGAGTCCGCTGCGGTTGCCCAAGTTGGTGAGCGGATCGATATAGGCGTTGCGCTCAAGCAGCTGGCGCTCTTGTTGCAGGATGGCATGCGTCTTTTGCAGTTGCTCACCAACGGCGCGTAGCTCAGCAGGCAGCGCGGCAACATCGAGTTCGGCGGTCGAGATGCCATTCGCAAGTCGCTGAAGATAGGCAATAATCAATTGCTCACCCAGGCGATATGACTCGTTCATGATGGATAACCTCCTTGGGCGGAACAATGGTTTGTATCATATCCCCAATTCGGTTTGAATTGGGGATATAAGTTAGCTAATGGAGGCAAATTCCCCCTTCGGCGGTGGCGTTTTGCGCGCGAGCGTATCAGTTGTTATTGCCGCCATCGAGCAATGCCTCAAAATCCTTCGCCGGCATGGGGCGGTAGTAGAGGAAGCCCTGAGCGTAGCGGGCGCCCATTTGTCGTAGCATGTTCGCCTGCTCATTTGTCTCGACGCCTTCGACCTCGACGGGCAGATGGAGCGACTGCGCCATTTCGAGCATCGATGAAATGATTTGCGTGCTGCGGCCTTGATCGCGGTCGGTGGGTACAAAGGCGCGGTCGAGCTTGATGACGTCGACGTTGACGTTCTTGAGCATCGCGAGCGTGGACTGACCGGTGCCAAAATCGTCCATATAGGTCGAGAAGCCGCGGGTGTGCAGGTCGGCCGTCAGTTTGTCCACGGCCTCGGACTCTCCGTATAAGCCGTCTCGGTGATCTCGATACGCATGAGCTCGGGCGGTAGGTTGTATTGGGCGGCAAGCGCCCCCATATGTTCGGCAACGTCGCAGGCAAGGATATCCACGCGCGACACATTAAGCGAGACCGGAACCACGCGAAGACGGCGATCGAGACGCTCGCGAAACCATATGGCGACACCTTGCCAAATGTACTTGTCGAGCGTCACTACAAAGCCGCTTTCTTCGAGGGCGGGGATAAAGGTAGCGGGTGAAATGAGGGAGCCATCCTTGTCAATCCAGCGCGTGAGTGCCTCGGCGCCAATGATCTCGCCGGTTTCCATGTCGACCTGGGGCTGCACGTAGTAGGTAATGCGGCCGTTTGAGAGCGCATACTGGAATTCGGTCAGCGTGCGGTGGAACGCGATTTCGTGCTCGTATTCCTCGGGGCGGAAAATGGCAATGCGCTCCTTAAAGTCGTTTTTTGCGCGCCGATTGGTAAACATGGCCTTGGCCTGGGCATCGATGGTGATTTCCTCGTTGGAGTCGA
>USBA01000142.1 GCA_900552735.1 uncultured Collinsella sp.
ACTGCTGGGTCGTATGCCGTCCGCCGTCGGTTACCAGCCTACGCTGGCTACCGAGATGGGCGACCTCCAGGAGCGCATTACCTCGACCAAGACGGGTTCCATTACCTCCGTCCAGGCCGTCTACGTCCCTGCAGACGACCTGACCGACCCGGCGCCTGCCACGACGTTTACGCACCTCGACGCCACCACGGTTCTTTCGCGTAGCATTTCGTCGCTCGGCCTGTTCCCGGCTATCGACCCGCTCGCGTCTTCCTCCGACGCTCTCGATCCCTCGATCGTCGGCGAGGAGCACTACCGTGTCGCCGTCAAGGTCCAGGAGCTCCTGCAGGAGTACTCCGACCTTCAGGACATCATTGCCATTCTGGGTATGGACGAGCTGTCCGAGGAGCAGCGCCTTACGGTCAACCGTGCCCGTAAGATTCAGCAGTTCCTCTCGCAGTCCTTCCATGTCGCCGAGAAGTTCACAGGCAACCCCGGCGTCTACGTTCGTGTCGAGGATACCGTCCGCTCCTTCGCCGAGATTGTCGACGGCAAGGCCGATGACCTGCCCGAGCAGGCATTCCGCTATGCCTCCACGATTGAGGACGTGCGTGAGCGCGCCCGCAAGATGGAGGAGAAGTAGGTTATGCGTATCCGCATCGTGTGCCCCGTGAGCCTCGCCTATGAGGGTGACGCTGCGTTTGTGTCGATTCCGTCTACGGATGGCGAGTTTGGCGTTTTACCTGCTCACTCCAGCGAAATCTGCACGATCGACCGCGGTTACGTTCGCGTTTCCGATAAGGCCATGGGCACTGTCGACCACACGTTTGCCGTGGCCGGCGGCTATGCCCAGGTTGCGGAAGATGTCGTGACCGTCCTCGCCGAGCGCGCTTGCGATTTGGCGACCGTCGACGCCGACAAGGTTAAAGCTGATATTCAAGGTTTTGAAGAGAAGCTGGGTAATTTGTCGGAGGATGATGCACGCCGCGCCTACCTCTATAATGAAATCGCATGGTGTAAGCTCAAGCTTGCCCAATAGTCAAACGTTTTAGCGTTCGACCATTTGCGAACACATCATGCCCGGGATGGCCCAGCCACCCCGGGCATGCTTTTTGAAAGGGTAGACCTTGGATATTATCCGCGTTGAGGGTGGCCACGCCATCGGAGGCTCCGTGCCCGTCTCGGGCGCCAAGAACTCCGCGCTCAAACTCATGGCGGCAACGCTTCTGGCGCCGGGCAAGACGACGCTGCAGAACGTGCCCGATATTTCCGATGTCCACGTGATGGGCAAGGTGCTCAAGGGCATGGGCGCTACGATCGATGTCCTTGACGAGCACACGCTCGAGATTGATACCTCTCAGGTCGATTCATGGGAGGCCCCCTACGAGCTCGTTGCCAAGATGCGCGCTTCCACCGCCGTCATGGGACCCCTGCTGGGCCGCTTCCATCGCGCCAAAATTGCCATGCCGGGCGGCTGCAACCTGGGTGCTCGCAAGATCGATATGCATATCTTGGGTCTCGAGGCTCTGGGCGTCGAGTTCGACACCGCCCACGGCTACATCAACGCCAGTGCTCCCCAGGGTCTGCACGGCACCACCGTCACGCTCGAATTCGCGAGCGTGGGCGCCACCGAGAACCTCATCATGGCTGCCGTGCGCGCACAGGGCACCACGGTTATCGACAACGCTGCCCGCGAGCCCGAGATCGTCGACCTTGCCAACATGCTCAACGAGATGGGTGCCAAGATCGTCGGCGCAGGCACGCCCGTCGTGACCATCGAGGGCGTGGAGGAGCTGCATCCCGTTACCCATTGCGTGGTGGGAGACCGTATCGAGGCCGGTACCTTTATCGTCGCCGGCGCCCTCATGGCCGATGAGCGCGGCGTCGATGTTACGGGCTTCTGCCCCATCCACCTGGGAATGGTGCTCAAAAAGATGGAACTTATGGGCATCGAGTGCGAGCGTATCGAGAACGGCGTCCACGTCAATCGCGTCGAGCGCATCAGGCCGGTCGATATCCAGACGCTTCCGTTCCCGGGTTTCCCGACCGACATGCAGGCGCAGATCATGGTGCTTTCGGCCCTTGCCGACGGAAGCTCCGTAATTACCGAGAACATCTTCGAGAACCGCTTCATGTTCGCCTCCGAGCTCGTGCGTATGGGTGCCGATATTCGTATCGAGAGCCATCACGCCATGATTCACGGCGTCAAGGGCTTCTCGGGCGCACAGGTCACCTCACCCGACCTGCGTGGCGGTGCGGCTCTTGTGGTTGCCGGTCTTATCGCCGATGGCGTTACCGAGGTCTCGGCCATCCATCACATCAAACGTGGCTACGAGCAGTTTGTCGAAAAGCTGCAGGCGCTTGGCGCGCATGTCGAACATGCCACCGTTCCCGATCCCGTCATCTACTAATGCAGGTTGCCTATGTTTAACAAGAAGCCCCTAGCGGATAACACCCGAAGACCCTCGACTGGTGCGCAGGCCAAGATCTACAGTCGCGACAATGTCGCACGCTATTCCGAGCGCGCCCGTCAGCGCCGTCGCGGCCGCACGGTTCGCCGTGTCGCGCTCATCGCCGTGCTCGGTGTGTTGCTGAGCGCCACGACCGCTGCAGGTCTGTGGTTTGCCACTATCATGGGCAAGCTTGGTGACTCCAATGTCATTACCAACAACCTGCGCCAGATTCTGGTCGATACCGATGAGGCAAAAGATCCGTTCTACGTGTTGCTTCTTGGTACCGACGGTCGTCCGGGCGAAGATACGTATCGTGCCGACTCGATTATCCTGGCACGCATCGACCCCACGCAAAAGCAGGCGACGCTCATTTCCGTTCCGCGCGACACCAAGGTCGTGTACAAGGGCGAGACCATGAAGATCAACGCCTGCCACACCGTTGGCGGCGCCGAGGCCATGGTCCAGGCGGTCAACGAGCTGTGCGGCGTGCAGATTTCTCACTATGCCGAGGTCAGCTTTGACGGCATGCAGTCGCTTATTGATTCGGTTGGCGGTATCGACATCAACGCGACCGACGACGTCGACGATCCCGAGCACCTGGATATTAAGATTACCGCTGGTCAGCAGCATATGGACGGCGCTACTGCCCTTACCTATGCCCGCTGCCGCTACACCTATGCCGACGGCGATTACACGCGCATGCGCCATCAGCGTCAGGTGCTTGGCGCCCTTGCCAACCAGATTCTCAATAACTTCGATGCCACGAAGATCTTTGGCCTGGTTAATTCGCTGTCCGATATGCTCGTAACCGATATGAGCGTTCAGGATATCGTGGCTACGGTCAACGCCATGCGCGGTATGGATGTCGACGGTATCTACTCGGCCAACCTGCCCTCGTACGCCGACGACAGCACCATGATCGACGGTGTGAGCTACGTCTTTGTCTACGAGGACGAGCTCAAGGAAATGATGGAGCGTGTCGATGCCGGCAAGGATCCCAAGGGTCCCAACACCATGGGTCTTTCCGACGGTTCCAGCTCTACGATCGGCGACCTGAACAACAACACGTCTGACGATTACGCAAACGGTACCGCAACCTCATCGGTCAGCTCTGACGATTCCGATGACTCAAGCGATTCGAGCGATTCGGACTACTACGAAGAGCCCACCGGCGACGGCAACGGCTACGAAGCCAACTACTAGAGTTACGCGGTTTTACCAAACCGCGTAACCGCTTGACGCTACGCGGGCCGTCCTCAACCTGCGACGTTAGTCATTGGGGACGTTCTTAAACGACTGGTCAAAGGGGACACTCTTGATGCACTTGGCACTTGGGGACGTTCCTTATGTGCCGGCAGTTTGGGACACTCCTTGCTTCAAGAGGCTGGCGCGCGTCAACCTGTTCTCATTGCAGCAAAAAAATCGCCCCGTTCTCGGTTGAGGACGGGGCGGTTTGTCTTTTAGGCTTGAGCGGCCAGGCTTATGCAAAGCGGGCGACGAGCTCCTGGAGCACGTCGGTCATCTTGACGAGCGAACTGACCGGGACGAACTCGTTGACGCCGTGGTAGCAATAGCCGCCGGTGGAAAGGTTGGGGCAGGGCAGACCGCGGAACGACAGCTGCGCGCCGTCGGTGCCGCCGCGAATCGGCAGCACTTGGGGCTCAACGCCGCAGGCAAGGTAGGCTTCCTTGGCAACATCAATGAGCTCGGGATAGTCACGAACGATCTCGGCCATATTTCGATACTGCTGCTTAATCTCGACCGTTACGCGCTCCTCGCCCAGTCGCTGGTTGAGCAGTGCGGCGGCGGCATTCATCAGCTCGAGTTTCTGCTGGAACTTGGCGGCATCGTGATCACGGACGATATAGCGCGCCGTGGCATGGTCGACCGTTGCCGAGACGCCCTCAAGGTGATAGAAGCCCTCGTAGCCCTCGGTGTATTCCGGGCGCTGCTCGTAGGGGAGCAGGGCGTTGAAGTCGCAGAACAGGTTGCCCGCGTTGACCATGCGCCCCTTGGCGTCGCCGGGGTGAATGGACTGGCCCTCAAAGCGAACGGTTGCCTCGGCGGCGTTGAAGCACTCCCACTCAAGCTCGCCAACCGGACCGCCGTCGACCGTGTAAGCGTACTTGCAGCCGAAGGCCTCGATATCCAACAGCTCGGCACCGTGACCGATTTCCTCGTCCGGGCAGAAGCAAATGCCGAGCGCGGGATGGGGCAGGGAGGGATCCTGCGCGATGCGTGCGACAAGCGCCATGATTTCGGCGACACCCGCCTTGTCGTCGGCGCCCAGCAGCGTGGTTCCGTCGGTGCAGACAAGGTCCTCACCCACCAGGTTGTTGAGGGCAGGAAGTTTGGCGGTGCTCATGGACACGGGCTTGCCGTCGACGATGCCGCAAACCAGATCGCCGCCCTCGTAGTGCACGATGTGCGGCGCTACGCCGGCGCCCGGCGCGACCTCGGTGGTATCGAGGTGCGCGATCAGGCCCAGGGCGGGCTTATTCTCGGAGCCGGCGCTAGCGGGAATGTGCGCGCAGACATAGGCGTTTTCGGTTACATGGGCATCGGTTGCACCCAGCTCGCGCAGTTCTTCGGCAAGCACGTTGGCAAGGTCAAACTGTACGGTGCTCGACGGCACCTGGTCGCAGTTGGCATCCTCGGACTGCGTGTTGATCTGGACATAGCGCAAAAAACGCTCGAGGACGTCGGGGTCCGTGGTGGTGTTTTCCATAAAGATCGCTCCAATCTTGGTCGTCGTGTGCAACAAGAA
>USBA01000143.1 GCA_900552735.1 uncultured Collinsella sp.
AGACGCTCGCGCACCTCGCCCGAAAGCTCGGCAACGGTCGGCAGGATGTTGTGGGACATGGTCACTCCGTTTACATAGAAGGGGCTGGTCTAGGCGTCGTACGCCGCAAGGGTGCGCTTGAGAATCGAACCGTCGCGCTCACAAGGCTCGGGTCCGTTCTTGCGCAGCATACGCTCTTCCTCGCCCTTACCGGTCACGATGACCACGGCAGGACGGACGGTTTCGCGCACGGCAGTCTCGATAGCGGCAACGCGATCAGTCACGATTTGCCAGTTATCATTTCCCTGCGCTTGAACGTTGCGCGCGATCTCGGCGCAAATATCCTCGACATCCTCGGGGCCGGGGTCATCCTCGGTAATCACGATTCGGTCGGCATACTTGCCGGCGGCGATGCCCATCGTGGTGCGTCGATCGACACCCTTACCGCCCGTAGCGCCAAATACGACCGCCAGCTCGCGCTCGGGATAGTTCTCGCGTAAGTCACGCAGAAGCGTCTCGAGACTCATGCCGTTATGTGCATAATCGACGACGCCCAAGATTTTGCCCGATACGGACGGATAGAGCTCCATACGGCCGGGAACGAAGACACCCTCAAAGCCATGGACGATACCCTCTTCGGAAATGCCCAGGGCCTCGGCGCAGGCAATAGCGGCAAGCGCGTTGGACACATTGAACTTAACCGGCGTGGGAATCACAATGTCGCGCGTAAAGCGGGGCGTGCGCACCGTTGCCACCACGCCGCAATCGCCATTGCGAATCGCCAGCGCAAGCACGTCGGCACGCTCGTCGGTCAGGGAGAACGTCACCGTACGTTCGCAACGAGATGCCGCCTCGAGCACGCGATCGACCTTATCCATATCGAGATTGACCACGGCAAAACGGCTCTGCGAGAAGATTTTGAGCTTGCTGGCAAAGTAATCCTCGAGCGTCGGATGCTCAATCGGTGAAATGTGATCCTCGCCGATATTGGTAAAGGCGCCGACTTCAAAGTCAATCTTGCCCGTGCGCTCGTATTTGAGGCCCTGACTCGATGCCTCCATGACCAGCCACGGAGCGCCCGCCTCGGCGGCATGTGCGATACGCGACTGCAAAAGGAAGGACTCGGGGGTCGTCAGCTTGGAAGGGCCCGTCTCGATGCCGTCGTCGAACTCAATGCCCGTATTAAGAGCGGGTCGATGACAGCCCGTAAGCTTGGCCTCGTTGGCGAGGATGCCGCGCAGATAAAAGCTGCAGGTCGACTTACCCTTGGTGCCTGTAAAGGCGCAGACCTTCACCTTACCCGACGGGTGCCCATAAAAGGCATCTGCCACCACGGCGAGCGTGCGACGAATATCGCTCACAATCACCGCGGGAAGATCAACATCGTAATCGACCTCGGAAACGTAGGCCACGGCGCCATCGGCGATTGCCGAAAGCAGGTACTCGCGCTTAAACGCACGGCCCTTGCAGACAAACAACGTGCCCGGACGCACCTGGCGCGAGTCATCAGTCGCAAACTCAATGCGCTGGTCGCACGAAGCGCTCGGTCTGGAAACAACAAGGTCATCTTCCTCGAGCAACTCTATATAGCGCATCAGAGTTAGCTTCTCTTGTGTCGGACTCGACATACAAAGACCTCTCTCGCTAAATTCAGCCTTAAAGGGCAGAAGACGTCCCGCGGCAGAAACGATGAAACATTCTGTATTATCAACCATCCTAATATGCCACCTGACCTTGCGCGCATCACAGCCTTCTAAAAAATTGCATGGACTGTGCCGTGGTCTAATAAATGGCAACAGTGTTCACCCCGTGTAAAACCAAGGAAATCTGGGTGCTGTTCTTTAACATAGCGTTCGCAACCACGTCCCGCCGCTTCGCCTGAAGATCGGGACGTGGTTTTTTCGGTTCGCTCGGCGCTTATGCCCTATCACGAAACAAAAGATTGGCATGATAGTAAAGATTATTTGACATCAGCTGCCGCAATCCTTGCGGCAGTACACCTGAGCCGTCAGCAGAAAGGATCTTGCATGTGCGGTTTTGTCGGTTTTACCGGTACAGATGAACAGAGTGAGCTGGTTCTCACGGCCATGATGAATCGCATCATCCACCGTGGTCCCGATATGGGCGGCCAGCATATCGTCGACAACGTTGCCCTTGGTTTTCGTCGTCTTTCGATTCTCGATCTTTCCGAAGCTGGAGCCCAGCCCATGTCGAGCGACGACGGCAAGGTCACGATTGTCTTCAACGGAGAGATCTACAACTTCCAGGAGCTTCGCGCCGAGCTGGAGGCGGCCGGCTACGCCTTCCACTGCAACGCTGATACCGAAGTCCTGGTACACGGTTACGAGGAGTGGGGCGAGGACCTGGTCAACCGTCTGCGCGGCATGTACGCGTTCGTGATTCACGACCAGAACAAGAACAAACTCTTTGGTGCTCGTGACATCTTTGGTATCAAGCCGTTCTATTACTACCAGGCATCCGATGGCTCGCTGCTGTTTGGCTCCGAGATCAAGAGCTTCCTGGACCATCCCAAGTTTGAGAAGGCTGTCAACCACGACGCGCTGCGTCCCTACCTGACGCTGCAATTCCCCGCCACGGAGGAGACCTTCTTTAAGGGCGTGTTCAAGCTTGCCCCGGCGCATTGCTTTACGTATGACCTGACGACCAACACCATGGACATCAAGCGTTACTGGAGCTGTGACTTCACCGACGACAACTCCAAGACCTTCGAGGAGTACGTGGACGAGTGCGACAAGGTCGTGCACGAAAGCGTCGCTGCGCACCGAATCGCCGATGTTAAGGTGGGCTCGTTCCTTTCTGGCGGTGTGGACTCCAGCTACATTGCCGCCTGTCTCATGCCCGACACCACGTATTCTGTCGGCTTCGATTACAAGAACTTCAACGAGACCAACTACGCCGCCGAGCTTTCCGACAAGCTGGGCATCAAGAACGTGCGCAAGATGATTACCGCCGACGAGTTCTTTGATGCACTGCCCGATATCCAGTACCACATGGACGAGCCGCAATCGAACCTGTCCAGCGTGCCGCTGTACTATCTGGCGCAGATGGCTTCCAAGGAGGTCACCGTCGTCCTTTCGGGCGAGGGTGCCGACGAACTGTTTGCCGGCTATGAGTGGTACGAGGACACCCCCGAGATGCGCACCTTTAAGAAGCGCTTGCCGCTCGGCGTACGTCGCGCCCTGGGCTCACTCGTTCAGCATCTCCCCTACTTTAAGGGCCACAACTTCCTGACGAAATGCGCCGAGGTTCCCGAGCGCTGGTATGTGGGTCAGGCAAAGGTGTTCGATCCCTCCGAGGTCGACGAGGTGCTCAAGCCCGCTTATGACACCGGCAAGAACGCCGCCGAGATGTGCGCCGAGTACTACAAGCAGGTTCCCAACTGCTGCGAGCTTTCCAAGAAACAGTATCTGGATATGAACATGTGGCTGCCGGGCGACATTCTGCTCAAGGCCGACAAAATGTGCATGGCGCATTCTCTGGAGCTTCGCGTCCCGTTCCTGGACAAGAAGGTCATGGAGTTTGCCGAGCACATCCCCGCCAACTACCGTGTTAACGAAGAAGGCTGCAAGCTCGTCCTGCGTCACGCCGCCAACCGCACGCTGCCCGACGAGTGGGCAACGCGCAAGAAGGTGGGCTTCCCTGTACCGGTCAAGTTCTGGCTGCGCGAGCAAAAGTATTACGACTACGTAAAGGAATACTTCACCGCGCCGTGGGCTGCTGATTTCTTTGACACCGATGCGCTCATGAAACTGCTCGACGATCACTTTAAGGGTCGCGCGCTCAACCAGCGCAAGATCTATACCACGCTGACGTTCCTCATTTGGTACAAGCGCTTCTTTATCGACGAGGACAAGGGCGCTAAAGTCGCCGCTTAGTTTTCGTTATGAATTAGCGGTGAACAGCGCAGGGTTTCCGCTATACTCAATCCCTGCGGGCGATTGGCGCAACGGTTAGCGCAGGTGCTTTACACGCACAAGGCTGGGGGTTCGAATCCCTCATCGCCCACCACCGAATTGGAAGCGGTCCCCGAAAGGGGACCGTTTTTGTTTGCGCCCATCGCAGGGGGATTCGAACCCGCAAGGGTGCGGAGCTGAGGAAACGCGCAAGCGTTTTCCAGCGCAGCACGCGAGGGCCGTAGGCCCGAAGCGAAAGCGGGCGGCGTCAGCCGCACGCGACATCCCTCATCGCCCACCACTGATTTGGAAACGGTCCTCGTAAGGGGACCGTTTTTGTTTGGGCCCATCGCATAGGGATTCGAACCCTAAGGACCCCTTATTTCAAGGTCCGTGGCCAAATAATGGCAAAAATGAGTACTGCTGCTTTGTTTGCAACATATAAAAAGATAGTATTTGCTTAAGTTACGCAACATATGTCCATTATAAGGACTAACAGTCAGATCAAAATCGCACATTCATCGCCATTTCGACTTGCTATCTGGCCTTATTAGTCCAAAATTGCTGCTACAAAATCGGTAACAGTACTCATATTTGATGTTTTTTGACCAGCAGGTCTCCCTGCCTTAGCAAATCTAAGGCAAAACGGGCTCCAGACCGCTGAATCATGCCGCATAGGGCACGTCCGCAGTCCGGAACCCGGTCCAAATTGAGTTATTGCGCCGCGTTAGCCCAAGACACCCGACAGGATCTCGATCAGACTGTCCACGTCGGCCTCCTCGCAGACAAGCGGCGGCAGGAAACGCAGCGTATGGGCACCCGTAGCGTTAATCACGACACCGGCTGCCAGCGCGCGGGCGACAATATCATGCGCATCGCCCGCAGCGTCATCCAGATCGCAGCCGAGCATCAAGCCGCGGCCACGCACCTCGGTCACGTGCGGCAGCTTGGCGAGCTTCGCCTCCATATAGGCACCCACCTTGGCAGCGGGCGCGGCATAGGCGCCGCGTACGAGCGCGGAGAGCGGCGCGGCGCACGCCGCGACGGCCAAGCAGCTACCGCCAAAGGTCGAGCCGTGGTCGCCCGGCTTAAACACGTCGGCAATCTCCTTCTTTGCCACGACGGCACCCATGGGCACGCCGTCGGCAATGCCCTTGGCAAGGCTCATAATGTCGGGCTCCACGCCATAGGTCTGGAACGCGAACGGCTTTCCGGAGCGGAAGATACCGCACTGGACCTCATCGGCGATAAGCACGGCACCCACCTCGTGCGCCAAGTCGCGCGCCGTAGCCATAAACTCCTC
>USBA01000144.1 GCA_900552735.1 uncultured Collinsella sp.
CTTCTTCGTCGGCCTCACGTGCATCATCTCCCAGCGCAACATCCTCAAGCAAATCTTCGGGTACTGCCTTATGGAGAACGGTAGCCACGTGACGCTCGCCCTGCTCGCGCCCACGGCCCCCGAGATCATCGAGATCGGCATCGCCACCGACGCCATTTTCGCCGTCATCATCATGTCCGCCGTCGTCGTGAGGATCTGGAACGACACCAAGTCGCTCGACTCCCACGACCTGACCGAATTGAAGGGGTAGGCCATGGATGTTTCAATGCTGACGGTCGCCCTGCTCGCTTGTCCCCTCGTGTTCTCCCTGATTATGGCTGCGCTCCCCAAGACGACGTCCTACAGCGTCTTTGCGGGGCTCAACACCATCTCCGTCGCGGCGACCCTCGTCCTTTCGGTCGTCACCGCGGGAACCATGCTCTCGAGCGGGCAGAATATCGACGCTTTGGGCCTGTGGCTCCATCTCGATTCGCTCTCGTCGATCTTCGTCCTTCTGGTAGGCATCATCGGGTTCATCACCGGCGTGTACTCCATCTCCTATATCAAGATCGATATCGAGGAGAAGACCATGCCGGCCGAGCGCACCAAGCAGTACTACGCGCTGTTTAGCCTGTTCGTTTTCACGATGCTGCTCGCCTGCCTGTCCAACAACATCATCCTCACCTGGGCGGCGGTCGAGGCCACCACGCTGTCGACCGTGTTCCTCGTGGGCATCTACAAGAACAAGCAGGCGCTCGAGGCGTCTTGGAAGTACGCGATGGTCTGCACCGCCGGCGTGGCCTTCGGCCTGTTCGGCACGCTGCTCATCTACGCGAACGCCGCCGATATCATGCCCAACGCGCATGAGGCAGCCTTCCTCACCTCCATCATGCCCTACGCCGACCAGTTCGACCCGATGCTCGTGCGCCTCGCGTTCGCGTTCATCGTCATCGGCTTCGGCACCAAGGCGGGCCTGTTCCCCATGCACACTTGGCTGCCCGACGCGCACTCCCAGGCTCCGAGCCCGGTCTCCGCGCTGCTCTCGGGCGTGCTGCTCAAGTGCGCCATGCTGGTGATCATCCGCTTCTACTCCCTGTCCATCATCACGGTGGGCGACACCTATCCGCGTACGCTCCTGCTCATCCTGGGCACGCTGTCCATCCTGGTGGCCGCCCTGTGCATCTTTAAGCAGGACGATATCAAGCGCCGCTTCGCGTACTCCTCCGTCGACAACGTCGGCGTGGTCGCGCTGTGCCTGGGTATCGGTGGTCCGCTCGGTATCGCCGCCTGCCTGCTGCACTGCATCTTCCACGGTTTCACGAAGGCGCTCGCCTTCTGCATGGCCGGTAACATCCAGCACATCTACCACACCCGCGACCTGAACAAGATCAAGGGCGTCGTCGAGATCGCTCCCGTCACGGCAGCGCTCACCATCATCGCCCTGCTCGCGCTCGCCGCTTTCCCGCCGTTCGCCCTGTTCATCTCCGAGTTCCTCACCTTCGTGGCCGGCGTCCAGTCCGGTCCCATCTGGGTGGTCGTGCTCGTGGCCATTGGCCTCACCGGCGTGTACTTTGCCCTTACCGGCATCGCGCTCAAGTCCATCTTCGGCAAGGCACCCGAGGGCATGAAGCGCCACGAGGTGCCCGCCCTCATGATCATCCCCGAGATCGCCCTCGCGATCGTGGTCATGTGGTTCGGTATCGCCACCCCGGTCGCCATCACGAGCGGCGTCGAGGATGCAACGTCCGTCGTTTTGAACCAGAGCGTCGAAGAGCTCCACGAGGCTCCTCTCTACCGCATGGTGTTCAGTTCCCAGACCAAGACAAGCGAGGTGAATTAGCACCATGGCAGAACCTGAAAAGAAGGACTACGCTCGTCGTTGCGAAAGCCACGTCGAGGCCCTGCGCGCCGCAGTGCCGGGGGCTATCGAGAAGGTCGAGTGGCAGTGCGAGGACCAGCTGACGATTACCGTCAAGCAGGACAAGCTGCCCGAGGCCGTCCACTACCTGTATTACGAGCGCTACGGCTGGATTCCTGTGATCATCGGCAACGACGAGCGCAGTCTGTGCGGCCGTTACGCCGTGTACTACGTCATCTCCATGGAGGGGGAGGACCCCGGCTGGGTGACCGTGCGCACCGAGGTCGATCCCGCCAAGATGACGTTCCCGTCCGTGACGCCGTTCGTCCCCGCCTGCGTGTGGGGCGAGCGCGAGCTTCGCGACATGTTCGGCCTGATCCCCGAGGGCCTGCCCGACCGTCGTCGCCTGGTGTTACCCGACGATTGGCCCAGCGGCCTGTACCCGCTGCGCAAGGACTCCATGGACTACCGCTTCCGTCCCGCTCCCGCGAGCGACATGGAAAACTACGAGTTCTTGGCCGATACCAAGGGCAAGGAGACGACGCTCGTCCCCATGGGCCCGTTGCACATTACCTCCGACGAGCCCGGCCACTTCCGCCTGTTCGTCGAGGGCGAGACGATCGTCGACGCCGACTACCGTCTGTTCTACGTGCACCGCGGCATGGAGAAGGTCGCCGAGACGCGCCTGAACTATGACGCCGTGACGTTCCTCGCCGACCGTATCTGCGGCATCTGTGGCTGCGCTCACTCGGTGGCCTACGCCGAGGCCGTCGAGCGTGCCCAGGGCATCCATGTCCCGCCGCGCGCCCAGTACATCCGCGCCATCATGCTCGAGGTCGAGCGTCTGCACTCGCATCTGCTCAACATTGGCCTGGCATCGCACTACACGGGCTTCGACTCCGGCTTCCAGCAGTTCTTCCGCGTCCGCGAGAAGTCCATGGACCTGGCCGAGAAGCTCTCCGGTCACCGCAAGACCTACGGTCTCAACGTGATCGGCGGCGTGCGTCGCGACATTTTGGCCGAGCAGAAGCTCTCCACGCTCACGACCATCCACCAGCTGCGCTCCGAGGTTCAGGAGCTCGTCGACGTCTTGCTCTCCACGCCCAACTTTATCGAGCGTACGAGCGGCATCGGCATCCTGGATCGCAAGATCGCCCGCGACTTCTCGCCGGTCGGCCCGCTCATGCGTGGCTCGGGCTATGCCCGCGACGTGCGCTTTGACCACCCCTTCGACGGCTACGCCGATCCGGACGTCCAAAAGATGCACGCCGCCACGGCCGACACCTGCGATGCCTTCGGCCGCACTGCCGTTCGCATCCAGGAGGTCTACGATTCGATCGACATGATCGAGACCATGCTCGAGAACTGCCCGTCGGGCCCCATCCTCACCACGGATTGGGAGTACACCCCGCACAAGTACGCCATCGGCGCCACCGAGGCGCCGCGCGGCGAGGACGTGCACTGGGCCATGCTCGGCAATAACCAGAAGTGCTACCGCTGGCGCGCCAAGGCCGCCACGTACAGCAACTGGCCGGTCCTGCGCTACATGTTCCGCGGCAACACCGTGGGCGACGCTGCGCTGATCGTCGGCTCGCTCGACCCGTGCTACTCCTGCACCGACCGCGTGACGGTGACCGATGTCGCCGCCAAGCGCGATCACGTGCTCGACAAGGAGCAGTTCGAGAACGTCTGGCGCGACAAGTCGCCGCTTGCGGGCGAGGGCACCATGGCCGCCCCGCTCGATGAGGAGGCGCTCTAATATGCTGAAGCTTTGGAAGGTTAACGCCAAGGCCGGCGACGCGACGGTTAAGTACCCGTTTGCGCCGTTTCCCACCAACAAGGACATGCGCGGCAAGCCCGAGCACAACGCCGAGCTCTGCATCGCCTGCGGTGCCTGCGGCGTGGCGTGCCCGGCCGATGCCATTCGCATGGACACCGACCTTGCGGCCGATACCATTACCTGGTCGATCGACTACGGCCGCTGCATCTTTTGCGGCCGCTGCGAGGAAGCCTGCCCCATGGAGGCTATCAAGCTCACCGAGGAGTTTGAGCTGGCCGTCATGAGCAAGGACGACCTCACCAGCAAGAGTGTCTATACGCTCGAGCACTGCTCTCGTTGCGGCAAGCCGTTTGCCCCGCACAAGGAGATCGACTACGCCAAGCGCCTGCTGCAAAAGGCCGGCGGCATGGAGGCCGAGCAGGCCGCCCGTACCGTCGGTATGTGCCAGGAGTGCAAACGCGAGCTCGACGCCCTGCGCGCCGCCTCGGCCGTAAAGACCGGCAACGCGCGCGGCATGGCTGCCAACGAGACGCTTGCGTCCGGTGAGCCCCAGGGCCCCGGCATGGAGTATCTGGGCGGTCACGGCGTGAACCCGGAGTATGTCGACCGCGAGCTCAACCCCGATGCGCCCGAGATCCCCGCTGGACCTGCACCGGTTGAGGGCATCATCATGGATTTTGATACGAAGGAGGAGTAACCATGGCCGAACCCACGCTTTTGCCCGAGCGGCTTCAGTACCGCCCGACCAAGATCGAGCTCGACGAGAGCATCGAGAAGGCCAAGGCGACCCTTCTTAAGAAGATCAAGCGCTCGGTGTACGTCTACCGTGTTGACTGCGGCGGCTGCAACGGCTGCGAGATCGAGATCTTCGGTTCCATCACGCCCGTCTTCGACGTCGAGCGCTTTGGCATCAAGGTCGTGCCCTCGCCCCGTCACGCCGATGTGCTGCTGTACACCGGCGCCGTGACGCGTGCCATGCGCATGCCGGCCCTGCGCGCCTTTGAGGCCGCACCCGATCCCAAGATCGTGGTGTCCTATGGCGCGTGCGGCTGCACCGGTGGCATCTTCTACGACAACTACTGCGTCTGGGGTGGCACGGACAAGATTCTGCCGGTCGATGTCTACATCCCCGGCTGCCCGCCCAGCCCCGCGCAGACCATCTACGGCTTTGCCATGGCGCTCGGTCTGCTGGACCAAAAGCTCCACGCCGAGACCACGGTGGAGGCCGCCGGCGAGCAGGCCGATATCCTGCACCCCGGCGTGCCGTACAAGCTGCGCGTTGCCATTGAGCGCGAGGCTCGCGCCATGAGCGGCTACCGTTACGGCCGCGACCTGGCCAACGAGTTTATGGATACGCTCGAGGGCGCGCCCAAGGGCGATATCCGCGGTGCCATGGCGCTGCTCATCGACAAGCAGGACGATCCGCGCCGCGTCGAGGTGTACTCGGCGCTGCAGGATCTGGTGCTGGCCGGAGGTCGCTAGATGGAGCTCACGGACCGCTC
>USBA01000145.1 GCA_900552735.1 uncultured Collinsella sp.
CTGCAGCAAGCAAACGCAAAAAGAAGTCGGCCGAAACGCAAGCCCAGGAGTCAAGCGACGTCTACATGTCCCAGGCCATGGGTGCGATGACGTTTCGCATCGTCTTTCCCAATCATGACTGCTGCGAGTATATCCGCAATGATCTCGAAAAGTGCTTTGGCGGGTTCTCGCTCCAGGCGATTTGCGGCACGCCCGATAGCACGTTTGACTCACCCGATGAGGTCCTGAGGACCATGGCAGGCCACGGAATCCCCGATGATGCAACCGATGTCGAATGGGGCTATAACTCCGTGCGCTATCGCGTGGCGCACTCCGTGCCCAACGCCATCGTTCTCGAGGCGCTCGTCCAGCACTACAACATTCCGCTGTACGTCGAGTATTTCGATGAGCTTAAACGCGCGACCGGCGCTGCCATTACGATCCCCGACATAGCAAACCCGACCGCATTCGTCCCCGGCACACTCGGATGCAAAGAGCAGATGTACTTTGACCATGGCAGCGACAACGAAGGCTACGTTGCACTTCGATGCGGCTACTGCCAGGCAGTCTCCGATGATGGCAAAACGCGCATTTCCTTTGTCGACGACCCTTCGCAGTCGGTCATGGCGGAAATGGCAGAAGAAGCATCGGTCGGAGTCTACGTTAGGCTGCTTAAAAAATTCGATCTTGAGCAAGTTCTCCCCGCTGGATATCAGAAACCGGCTTCTCGTCCCGCCGCAAGCTCCAAAAAGAGCACTTCGACCTCCTCGACAGAAAAATCGAAAATCAGCCTTTGGATGAACCCCATTGCAGAGAAGCATGTCTGGAATTCCCTCGATGCCTACGGCCAAAAGCAGGGCAAGCGAAATGACATGAACATGTTCTTTTTGGAGCCGCTCTATCGAGGCGGCGATCAGATCCGCGACCCATTTGGATTTGCCACAGGCCGCAAACCTATGCCGGCTTATGCAAGCCACCAGGCGCACCGCAAGGTTATCGACGCCGCCCTTACTACCGACATAGAAGTCGGTGCGCTTGTCGCGGGGCTTCTCGGCCAAGACCTGTTGACATCCGAAGAGCTCAACGCGCTGCACCGCGACATCGAGCTCAAGGCCCAAGACATAAGCGCCATCGCCACCGGAAGAGGCGCCGCACTCGAAAGCCGTTGCGACTCGGTTTGCTACCTTATTGCAAAGCTCCGGAGCCATGACGGCGACAATAGCCATCGCTTTATGATGTGGATGGCGGACACCGACCAAGCCGTACGCGTAAAGTTCTACGGCGAGGCACCGGCAATCGGCGCGCCCTTTACGTGCCGCTTTAGCGTAGTGGAAAATGACGTCATTACGTACTGGATGCCCGTCGAGGGCGAGAAGGGCTTCTCTCGCTATAAGCAGATTCCCGAGGGAGGACGCATCAACGTCTCCGCGGCAAAAAGCGACTCTGCCGCTATGAGCGCCCTGCGCAAGGCCAACGCGATGTTCCTTAAGACGTGCGGACTCAAGCAGACCGCGCCGTCCAAGACGCGCATGACCCCGGAGCAGTCGCAACGTTTTAGCGAGCTACGAGAAAAACTGGGGCGTAAAACGGGTTATGCCCTTACGGTGCTCTTCTCGCGCTGCGTACTCTGCAGCACCGAAGCCGACCGATTCCTCGAGCTCATGGAGCACGCCGCAGCCGCGCACGATCGCGGAGAGGTGATCGACGTCGACGATACCGAGGTCGTAGAGCACAAGGCCGCTTACATGGTTGGCCCGATCTCTACCGAGGATGGTACTTGTCAGCTCTACAACCCCAACACCGTCAACTTTGAGGACTTTAGGTTCCAGCCCAACCTGCTCGAAGACTTCCACACCGACCTGCCCCGTACCGGCAGCTTTATCAACATTGCAACGAGCGTCGTTGAGTCGGACGTCATCGCCGCCTGGGCGGGCTACAACCCGGGCAACGCCCAGCGCTCGGCGCGCTACTAGAGAGCGATTGGCACGGCCAGGCCATGTATCTGTTGCGCGGCATCGGCCCTGGACGTCGAACCGCGCCGTCCACGATGTTGCGCAACAGAATGCAGCGCAGGCGGCCTAGTATGCGAAGCAACAGGCGCGCGAAGGTCAGACGCATCGAATCTGGCCTTCGCGCGCAACACAAATCATCGCAGGGAGCACACCATGGCGCGTGACACATCAAACGATCCGGTTGTTAACTTGCCGCTCGATTACAAGTTCGACGGCAACGGTAACATCATCCAGAAAGTCTTTTTTGGCGTAAATGCGGTATTCTGCCCCGTCTGGTACTGGTGGTACTTCAAAAGCAATCGTGATCCCAACTTTTGGATCGGTGACAGCGACATGGACGGCTATGATCCCGAGGAATGCGCTACCGAGTTCCAGCACCGCATGGATAACTTTACGCCCGAGGAGAGCTGCAACCTCTTTGAAGTCGCAAAGTATTGCGACCGCATGACGGGTGTTACCGTCTTTGACGTCGTAAACGGGCAAAATGTAAATGAGCGACACCTGGATGACTACTACACCGGCTACGACCTTGGCATCGAAGATGATGACGAGGACGAAGAAGACGACACAGACATCGAGATGGAGTTTGAAGGGCAACCTGTTAGCCCCCAGCCGATGCGCGTATGCGACGAGGGCCCCTGCCAGTTTATGCTGCCGCCCGTTTTAAACTGCGGAACGGACGACGGTTCTGGCTACGAGGTCGAGATTCCCCTGCGCGCCAAAACGACCAAGAGCGGTACTCCGCAGGAGCGACTATCGTTCTATATCCCCGCCGACGTCGCCGTACAGTGGTTCCGCGAGGTCACGGGCGAGCCGCAAGCCGACTACCAACTGTTTCAAACCGTTTGGATGAATCGGGCCAATCGGCTTGAGAACCCGCACTTTGTCGACCACCTGTTTTCCTATGCGTTTTGGCAGGAGCGACTGCTGCGCATCCTGCACTACACGTACAAGCGGGGCAAGGTGCAGAGTGTGCGCATCGTTGCCGATTACGAAGGCGATGCCGCCGAGTTTATTGGTAAGTACTATCCGGAGGCCGAGGTCATCGGTCATCAAAGCAATGAGAACGCCTTTGAAACGGGAGCCGCCTATCTGGTGGACCTCACGCTGGACTACAAATACAAGGGCGACAAGCTTGTCGAGAAAAAGACGTTCTCGGTCCTTGGCAGCTTTGGACGCGAATGGTATCGACTCTTTAGCGGCAATCCCAACGCCTCCGTTGATGATTTCTATGCATGGTGCGAACAAACCGACACCTACGAGCCCCTACGTCAGGCAGCCGAAACCGCCGGCGCAATCATTCAGTTCACCACCTACGGGCTAAAGGACGGCAAGCTCACCAGCAAGCGCACCGAAGATCTCCAAGGCCGCACCAACGTTGAGATTAACGAGGCGGCCGAGCTGAGAGACCGCATGCTTACGTAGGCGGCAACAGGCCAAGTTCACGTTATCCGTTCATCTCTATACTCACAGGAGGTACCTACTTTGATTTCTCCAATCTGTTGGTTCGCGGCATTCCTCGTCGCCCTCGTCGCGCTCTGCTATTCCATACACTTGGAACGGCACAACTATCAGCACAAACTCTTTGGCTTCGAGATCAATTCCAACCGTCGCATCGTTGCCTTTGGAATTCTTGCTCTTGGCGCTTTTTGCCTATTCGCCCCCGTTACCTGGGCGCAGTGCTTTTCTTCGGATCTTGGCGAGGGCTGGGAGCCGGGAGCCTTCAACTTTATTAGCTGGGTCATCACCAACTTCTTTGCAGTGGGGTGGACAACGACCATCCAGACCGGCCTCACCGATGTGACGTCAACCGTCTATAGCGCTATTCCCCTTGGCGGCAGCATTGCCGGCCAGGTATTCAACCTGCTCTATTCGCTGCTCACACTTGCATACATCATCGCCCTTCCCGTTGAAATTGGCCTGTTTGCCTTCAACGCTGTTGCCACGCGTCTCTCGGGCAGCGTTATCAAGCGTCATCTCAAGTATGCCGACCATGCAATTATCTTTGAGAGCGTCGACGCCAACACCGAGTTGCTCGCGCGTGATATCGTTAACAACATCAAGGACGGAACGCTCAATAACGCGAATGGCAACGGCGACATCGCCCTCATCTTTTGTCTAGGCAGCGACGAGGACAGCGAGCGTCAGCGCGTACTGCGCAATCTGTGCCAGGGCTATGTGCGTTATGTGTTCACCGACTCCGGAGCAGCCGATGTGCTCACAACGATTACATCGCTGCGCGATGCAGTTAAGCATCTGCTCGCAGTTGACGTCGTCGCAACGAGCGAAGAAACCGAACACAACGTCAGCGCAACGATCGACATGCTCGAAGCGACGCACAAGGATCCTCAGGCCGGCTGCGCGCCCAAGATTACGCTCCATTGCACCCACAAGAACCCCGATGATGCCCAGATCTTCGATGCCATCAAAGCCGACGATGAGCCGACTTGTCTTCACTTGCTCTCACGCGTACAAGACGAAATATACGATGTACTTGAAGAAGCCCCACTCTACAGCGTGCTCGAGCCCATCGATATCTCCGTCAACCCAAATCCCGAGCCTCAGAATCTCACCGTTCTCGTTTTCGGCGCAGGAGATTTCGGCATGCAGGCAACACGCACTTCCTTCTGGATGGGCCGCATGCCGGGCGTTCGTCTGAACATTGTTGTTGTCGACCCCAACGCCCAATCGATACTAGAACGCGAAGCAGCCCGTTACCCCGAGATGTTTGGCGAAAGCTGCAACGGCATGCCGACAATTCGCTTTGTAGAAGCTGAGGCGCCCTCGGTTACAACCGATCGCCTGATTGCCGGCGGCACCGTCACCACGCTGCACTACGACGCTCAAAACAAATGCGTATCGTCCAAGGCCGACAACGCGCTAATTACCGATGACGCTCGTCTTTACGCCTTCGTAACCATGGGAGATTGTGGACAAAACCTCTCCTATTCGCTCATGCTCCAACGTCAGATCTTCAATCGCTTTATCGACCAGGGCTCACCGGACTACACCAAACAGCAACCCGTCATCTGCCCCCATATCGAGAGCGAAGAAATCCTAGGCGCCCTTAAAAGCCTCGATAAGACTCAGGCGACTGGCAAAGACGC
>USBA01000146.1 GCA_900552735.1 uncultured Collinsella sp.
GCGCCCGCCGTCCTGATGGTTCAAGCGCATGACGGCATGTGCCGTGGTGCCCGATCCTGAGAAGAAATCGACTACAAGGGCGTCGGGCTTGTCGGCAACAACGGAAGCGATTGAGAGCTCGGTCGCATAAAGGGACTTTGGAAATGTGAAGCGCCTATCGCCGATGAACTTTTTGATATATCGGCTCCCGTATTCACCGGCAGAGAACTGCGTGCCACTCCAAACAGTTGTTGGAATGGCAGAGCGCTCTCCCTGCTCTTCGAGAAGCAAGGACCCATCCTCAGCCTTGCCGATAAGTTTAATTTCTCCATTCTTGAGACGCTCCTCTTGGGAATCTCCTAGGTAAAGGAGGGAGTACCGATCACTCTTTTTGTTGTACTCACCTACTTTTGCGCACCCGCGATCAAGCTTGGCCTGTAGAGCATTCTGGGAGATCCTCCAAGTCGCCTCTCGGCCATCGGTCCTAATAGGCCAAACTGCCCTGAGACCCGTTTTTGTCGGTATCTTTGTCCAGTCTTGTTCAAGGGGGAGAGAAGCGCCGAGCTCCTTAATGGTCGCGGTCTCCTCATCGATATAGATGGGATAGAAGAGATTCGGCCTTGCGGTGCGAGCGGCATTGGGACCGCCCCTCAGCAGCCACTCCCAACGTACTTTACGTTGGGAGCGGCTGCTCGACGCGTCATCAGCCACTTTTTCCTCAAGTTCTCCGAACTCAACGGAATAGAGTCTGCGGTCCACTTGGCACGGCGCGGCGGTGCCAAAAAAGCAAAAGACAGCGTACTCGTCAGCTCTCTTGAACTGGTTGCCGCGGGCAACCCCGTTCTTGTTTATGGTGATTGAAACCGTCTGGATACCGGTCGCGTTGGGAAAAACGCTCTCTAAAAGAAGCTCAAGCCTTGCGTACTCCTTCTCGTCGATCGTCACGATGAGTACGGAATCGTTGGGGTTGAGCAGCTGCTTGGCGAGTTTGAGGCGGCGCTCCATGAAGGCAAGCCACTTGGAGTGGCGATAGGCGTCGGAGCCGTCGACGTAATCGTTGTTGTATTTCCAGTCGCGGGCGCCAGTGTTATAGGGTGGGTCAATATATATGCAGTCCACTTTGCCTGCATAGGCAAAGGCCAAGGTTTCAAGAGCATGGTAGTTTTCGCCGTTAATGACTACTTGATAGGGCTTATCGCCAGCGCGCTCGACACGCCCAGTCTCTTTGAGGCCAGCATAAATCGGCTGGTCATATTCAGCAACAGGCACGACATCGTCGACAGCAACGGAGCGGGGCTCACATTCGTTTTCGTCATATGAGGGCGATTGATATGGCTTTAGATCAGCAACCCCCCCCCGAACGGCATTTACCAACCATAGCAGTTGGGAGCTAGAGTCCTCTTTTTTACCACGCTCGGGAAGCACCTGTACGACATCGCCCTCCATGATAGGTTTGCCATAAAGGCGAAGTCGCTCTGGACGGTTGTGTTCAAATACAAGCCCAAACTGGCGCTGCGCCGCAAAGGCGCGGATGTCGGCAGCGAGCTGACGATCGCCCAGCTTGACAGCGCGATCAACAAGGTTCTGAACGACTGCTTGCGCCGTCTGAGACATCACTTCTCCCCCTTGCATTTCTCGTCAATCCATTCGCGCAGGACTTTAGCCACCGTCTTATCCTGGCGCGCGGCATAGGACTTAAGAGCCCGCTTATCCTCGCGGGTTATCGAGAGCGTGAACTTATCTAGCTCCCTTTCGGCATGAACAGCCTGATCTTCCTCCATGGTCGCCCCTCCGAATTGACCTGTTCTACGTTCCTTAATTGACCGAAATCATTTTACTTCAGAATACGTAATTACGTAATTACGTATGCCAATTTGAGCCATGCATCAATCAATCACTAGTCAGTATTCGTTGACGAATCGTTGGGGATAACGAATATATCGAGGTAGACAGTCGTTTTTACCGTCTGTGAGTACCAGCAAATCGATACTCAAAACGTCGTGAGTACATTTTGAGTACCAGTCCGAGCGGCCTCTTGCGGGCGGACGCAATCTGCCGGTCAGCATTAATTAGAAATAAATTGATGGCGTTGCTTCGGTAATTGAAAACACTTTAAAACATACCAGCAAACAATAATCCCAGCTAAACAGCTTGAGAGATTGCGTGGCTGGTTTGCATGTACCACATACACCACAATGCACAAGCATCCATGGCACGCAAATAAAAAACGAGGGAGGCCGCATCCGACCTCCCTCGCAAAGAGCTATTTACTATTCCCACTCGATGGTCGCGGGCGGCTTGGACGTGATGTCGTAGCACACGCGGTTGGCGCCGGGGACCTCGGCAACGATGCGGCCGGAGATGCGGGCAAGCACGTCGTAGGGCAGCTTGGCCCAGTCGGCGGTCATGGCATCGCTGGACTCAACGGCGCGCAGGATGATCGGGCGCTGGTAGGTGCGCTCGTCGCCCATAACACCGACGGACTTAATGTCGGGCAGGACCGCAAAGTACTGCCAGCAGCTGTGCTCGGAGTTGCGCTCACCGGTCTGCTCAAACAGACGCTGGTTGTAGGCGTCGAGCTCCTCGCGCACGATAGCGTCGGCGTTCTTGAGGATCTCGAGCTTCTCCTTGTCGACCGCACCAATGATGCGGATGGCAAGACCCGGGCCCGGGAAAGGCTGGCGGAACACGATGTGGCCCGGCAGGCCCAGCGCCAGACCAAGTGCGCGGACCTCGTCCTTAAAGAAGTGGTCGAGCGGCTCAATAAGGTCGAAGTGCACGCCCTCGGGGAACGGGATCAGGTTGTGGTGGCTCTTGATGGTGGCCGTCTTGCCGCCCGTCTTGCGAGCGCCGGACTCGATGATGTCGGGGTAGATGGTGCCCTGAGCCAGGTACTTGACCGGCTTGCCATCGGTCTCGAGCTGCTGCGCCACGGCGAAGAACTCTTTCCAGAACTGCGTGCCGATGATGCGGCGCTTCTCCTCGGGCTCGGTCACACCGGCCAGAAGCTCGGCATAACGGTCCTCGGCGTGGACGTGGATAAAGTCGACATCGAACTGCTTGGTGAAGACCTCCTCCACCTGCTCGGGCTCGCCCTTGCGCAACAGACCGTGGTTGATGAACACGCAGGTCATCTGCTTGCCCACGGCGCGGGCGCCCAGCGCAGCCACGACGGAGGAGTCAACGCCGCCGGACAGAGCCAGAATCACGCGGTCGTCGCCGACCTTCTCGCGAAACTCGGCCGTCATGGTCTCGACCAGGTTGTCCATGCTCCAGTTGGGCTCCAGGCCACAGATCTCAAACAGGAAGTTGCTCAGCAGCTGCTGACCGTACTCGGAATGCTTGACCTCGGGGTGGAACTGCGTGGTGAAGATCTTGCGCTCGACGCACTCCATCGCAGCGACCGGGCACACGTCGGTGCTGGCGGTAACGGTAAAGCCCTCGGGCACCTCGGACACGGCGTCGCGGTGGCTCATCCACACGGTCTGCTCCATGGGCGTGGAGTTAAAGAGCTTGGCATCTGCCGTGCGCGTGATGGTGGCGCGGCCGTACTCGCCCACCTCGGAGTGGCCGACCTTGCCGCCGAGCGTCACGGCCGTGATCTGATGGCCGTAGCAAAAGCCCAGGACGGGAAGGCCCAGGTCAAAGATGGCGGGATCGATGGACGGAGCGTCCTCGGCATACACGGAAGCCGGGCCGCCGGAAAGGATGAGCGCAGAGGCGTTCATCTCGCGAATCTCGTCGGCCGAGATGTCGCAGGGAACGATCTCGGAGTACACGTTGAGGTCGCGAACGCGACGGGCAATGAGCTGACCGTACTGCGCACCAAAGTCGAGTACGAGGACCTTTGCGGAAGCCTTTTGATCCATGGTTCCCCCTCTTGTTGGCGGGGAGCCGGTGCCCACCCGCGTGAATGAACGAAAATAACCTCCATAGTGTACACGTTATATGGGGTTTCTCGCCCCTCACGGCCATCAGCGCACGGCAAACGCACGACCTGGGCCCCTATTTGACGGCAATTGAAGTGTTACCAAACGTTACAGATGATGTAATACGTTTGAACATTGGACGCCCTGTGCCACAATACTGCCGAACGACTCCGCCTCTGCGGCGGCAAATACGATAGGAATACCAGCATGAAGCGCATCCTTCTCATCGCCACGGGCGGCACCATCGCATCGACCGAGGACGGCAACGGCCTCTCCCCCGCCCTGACCGGTGAGGAGCTCGCCCAGAGCGTCCCCGAGATCTCGGGCCTCTGCGAGCTCGACGTGGTGCAGCCGATGAACATCGACAGCACCAATATGCGCCCCAGTGACTGGATGCGTATCCGCGACGTCGTCGTCGAGGGTTATGCCGACCACGACGGCTTCGTGATTCTGCACGGTACCGACACCATGAGCTATACCGCGGCAGCGCTTTCCTACCTGATTCAGGACAGCCCCAAGCCCATCGTGCTCACCGGCTCGCAAAAGCCCATGGGCAATCCTTTTACCGACGCCAAGCTCAACCTGTACCAGAGCCTGCTCTATGCGCTCGACGAGCACTCGCACGACGTCTCAATCGTGTTTGGCGGCGTAGCCATTGCCGGCACGCGCGCCCGCAAACAGCGCACCATGAGCTTTAACGCGTTCATTAGCGTCAACTATCCGCCCATCGCCTATATCCGCAACGACCGCATCGTGCGCAACGGGCTTCACGGCACGCATCAAGGCGAAAACCCGGTGCGTTTCTACGACAGCATCGACCCGCGCGTATTTGTACTCAAGCTTACGCCCGGCGTAAACCCGGGCATCCTCGACGCCCTTGCCGACAGCTACGATGCTGTAATCCTTGAGACCTTTGGCATTGGCGGTATCCCCGAGTTTGGTGAGTCGGGCGAGTCATTCCAAGAGGCAATTTTCCGCTGGGTCGATTCGGGCCGCACTGTCGTTATGACCACGCAGGTCCCCGAAGAGGGCCTCGATCTGGGCGTTTATGAGGTCGGCCGTGCTTACGCCGATCATCCGGGCATTCTGCGCGGCGACGACATGACCACCGAGACGCTCGTGGCCAAAACCATGTGGGCGCTCGGCCAA
>USBA01000147.1 GCA_900552735.1 uncultured Collinsella sp.
CTACGCACACGCCATCCGTCCCACGCACACCACCAACGACGGCGACACCATCTACACCCTAGCCAGCGGCAAACTGGGCGCCCAGGCAAGCGCCGCCGTTCCCCTGGACCTGTTGGGCATGCTCGCCGTAAGGGCCTTACAGACCGCCATCGTAAACGGAGCCAAAACCGCCAAAACCTCCCACGGCATCCCCGGCGCCGCGAAGTAATCTCACTCGACCGTCGGTCGGAGGCGGGCGGGCATTACGTTTGCTGCTCTACAGTCCTATGCAAGACGAAGGTCACATTAAGTGGCCTTCTTTGCATGCGGAACTCGCGACAAACATAACCAAGACCCACCGGGCAACCTGCTCAACAAGATCTCTTTCAGCCCAGGCCCCTGTGTACCGCGCGTCTAAGATCTTCAAATTCAGATTGCTGACATAAAGCGAGACATAGCAGAGGACCCCTGGTCCTTAACTTGATACGAGTTCCGCACGCAAAGGAGGCGCCAGTGGCGCCTCCGTCTTGCGCAGGACTGTTCGAAGTAGCAAGTTAAGGACCAGGGGTCCCCGTTACCCTAGCGTTTTTTGTGCTAGTTGAATTTGAAGATCTTTGAGGCAAGATGGTATAGGCCGAGTGTAGTTTTGTCTCCGGCCCGTCCACGCAGGTTGGTAAAGAAACCGACCACGCCGTAGCGAGCGCGACGATACATGCGCTCGTCGTACTCCTTCAGGTCCTTCCACAGCGTCTTCAGGCGCTCATCGGCACAATCTTCCTCGGAAAGCTTGGTGAGTACCGAGCAAATCGCCATCATCATGGTGAAGTAGCCCATCATGTACGAACGCAGACGCGAGGACTCAACGTCCTGGTACAGGTGGAACGATTCCATCATGATGCGCGTTACGCGGAACTGCTGACCCAGGCGCTTGACCATCGTGGCCTCATTGACGCTCTGGCCCTCGCGACCGATAAAGTAGCGATAGAGGTCGATGTCGGCGTAGTACATGGTCTTGCAGCGCGGCAGCGGCACGTAGGCGTAGATGTTGTCTACATAGAACGTGTGCGGCGGCATAGGCAGATTGGACGCGCGCAGCACATCCGTGCGATAGCACAGGCTGTGCATGAGCAGGTTCTGATCGGGACGGAAGTGTCCGATCTGGTCCCAAGAGAAAATCTTTTTGCGCGGCAGGGCAAACTTGTAGCCAATAGCGGTATGCGTGCCCTCGTAAACCTTCTCGTACACGTAGTTCGAGATAAACAGGTCAACGCGCTGGTCGCGCTCCTCAAAGCCACGCAGAATCGACAGCATGGTCGAAAGGGCAGCGCCGTCAAGCCAGTCGTCCGAGTCGACAACCTTGTAGTAGGTGCCCTGCGCCTCGCGCAGACCCGAAAGGACGGCAATACCGTGACCGCCATTCTCCTGGTGCACCGCGCGGATGATTCCAGGATAACGGGCCTCCCACTCGTCGGCCTTGGCGGCCGTCTCGTCCTTGGAGCCGTCGTCCACCACGATAATCTCGATATCGGTGGCGTAATTGCTCCCCTCCAAGATGGAGGTGATGCAATGGTCCATGTCCTTGGCGGCGTTATACGAGGGAATACCGAATGTTATGACTTTATGCATGGCAGGCGATAATCTCATCCGAAAGATCGAGGGCGGAATTGGTCACGGCGTCCATATCGTAGTAACGATACTCGGCCAGACGACCCACCGGGTGGAAGTTCGTCAGGTTCTGGACGCGCTCAAGATAGCGTTCATAGAGCTCGCGGTTCTCGGGCTCCAGAATGGCGTAATAGGGCGTCTCGCCCGAGCCGGGCGTATAGGCCTTGGAATACTCCTTCATGATGGTGGTCTTGCCGGGCAGGACCTGACCAGTCATGTTCTTGAACTCGGTGATACGCGTGTAATCCTCACTCGTGGTGTAGTTGACGGTGCCCACGGGCTGGAACTGGTCCATATCGAGCGTCTCGAACTTCATGTCGAGCGTACGGTACGGCAGAGCGCCCAGGTCGAGGTTGAACAGCTCGTCGAGCGGACCGGTGTAGACGATCTCGCCGCCATAGACCTTACCGTCGATCTTGACGGTGGTCTCGTCGATCTCGAAGAGGTCGCGGGCGTCCACGTCGCAGAACACATCAATCAGATCGTGGTCGAGCATGTGCTCGAACAGCGCGGTATAGCCGTCCTGCGGCATGCCCTGGAAGGGAGCCTGCGGGAAGTAGCGGTCATCGTCGCCCACAAAGACGGGAACGCGGCCGGTGATCGAGGGATCGATCTGATCGGGCGTCTGGCCCCACTGCTTCATGGTGTAATGCAAAAAGACGTTCTCGTAGACGTAATCGGCGACCTCGGCAAGATCCGGGTCGTTCTTCTTGCGCAGCTCCATGATGGGCACCTTGACGTCCTTGCCAAAGGTCTCCACGAGCTTCTGATACAGCTCCTCGCCGCGCTCATCACCAAAGGCGAGCTTGAGGCTCGCGTGGTTAAAAGGCACGGGCATGAGGGTACCGTTGATGTTGGCAAGCACCTTGTGCTGGTAGTCCGTCCACTTGGTAAAGCGCGACAGGAAATTGTGGACGCGCTCATTAAAGGTATGGAAGATGTGCGGACCATACTCGTGGACCAGGATTCCGGCCTCATCAGCGCAGTCGTAGGCGTTACCCGCAATGTGGCTACGGCGCTCCAGAACGGCAACACGATAGCCGATGGTCTCGGCGAGACGGCGGGCACAAACGGCACCGGCATAACCGGCACCGACAACAATCATGTCGTATGCGCCGGCGTTAAAGCCTTCAGGCAGGCCTGAGGTAATCTGCATCGATACTCCTTGTCAAAAGCCACGGGCTCGTTAGCTGGGCTTTTCTCGAACATTCTTCGAGACATATTTATCAGAGCGATTATAGCGCTAATGCGTCCTATAATGAGCTTGCCACACAAGGAAAGCTCAAGCACCGCGGCGTACATAATTGAAAGGTAAACCCGCTAGCAGCGGGTTTATTCGTGAACAGCCGGGCGCCTGGAGCTTAGCGAAACGCTTGTAAGGAGTAACATGAGCGATTTCCTAAACCGTATGAAGTCTGCCGCCAAGGCCGACCTGAAGACGATCGTCCTGCCCGAGGGCGAGGATCCGCGCACCATCGTCGCAGCCACCAAGATCATCGAGGAGGGCCTGGCAAAGATCGTCATCCTGGGTAACCCCGACGAGATCGACGTTCCCGGCGCTACCGTCATCGATCCGCGCAATGCCGAGAAGCACGAGGAGTACGCGCAGAAGTTTGCCGAGCTCCGCGCCAAGAAGGGCGTCACCATCGAGCAGGCTCGCGCCCAGGTGATGGACGCTACCTACTTTGGCACCATGATGGTCAAGATGGGCGATGCCGACGGCCTGGTCTCCGGCGCCTGCCACTCCACCGCCGACACCCTGCGCCCCGCGCTGCAGATCCTCAAGACCGCCCCGGGCACCAAGCTGGTCTCGGCCTTCTTCGTGATGTGCACCGACACCCCGCAGTTCGGCACCGACGGCACGCTGATCTTCGCCGACTGCGGCCTCAACATCAACCCGTCCTCCGACGAGCTCTCCGAGATCGCCATCGCCTCCGCTCACTCCTGGTCCACCTTCATGGGCAACGTTGAGCCGCACGTGGCCATGCTCTCCTACTCCACCATGGGCTCCGCTGGCGGCGAGGTCGCCAAGAAGGTCCAGGAGGCCGTGAAGTTCTGCCACGAGAAGGCTCCCGAGCTCGCCATCGACGGCGACCTGCAGCTCGATGCCGCCATCGTCCCCACCGTCGCCCAGCTCAAGGCTCCTGGTTCCTCCGTTGCCGGTAAGGCCAACGTGCTCGTGTTCCCCGACCTCGAGGCCGGCAACATCGGCTACAAGCTGGTCCAGCGCTTCGCCGGTGCTGACGCCTACGGCCCCATCCTGCAGGGCATCGCCAAGCCGGTCAACGACCTTTCGCGCGGCTGCTCTGCCGACGACATCGTGGGTGTCGTGGCCATCACCGCCGTCCAGGCTCAGATGGCTGAGTAGCGGACGCACTCCCCCGAAGGGCGTACGGGCTAACCCCTGAAAACGTCCTCGACCAATGAAACGCCCCCGTTCTGCTCCTTCGGAGCTACGAACGGGGGCGTTTCTGGTCTGCGGAGTGTTTTCAGGGGTTAGCCCGTACGGCCTTCTACAACTACGTAGTAATCAGGGTATCTGGGGTGGACGGCGGCTTGGCTACGAGCTGGGGCTGAGAATCTGAATGGATGGGTGCCGTCGCTGGAAGCGCAGGCGTTGCCGGCGATGATCACTTTGGGACTGGAATTTCCGTATGCTAGTAAAAAGGCCTCCGGAGCTGCTGCTCTGGAGGCCTTTCGTTTACATGCAAACGGGTGCGTTAGTTGTTCTTGGTCAGACGTTCGACGTCGCGGGCGATCATGTATTCCTCGTCGGTGGGGATGACCATGACCGTGACGGCGGAACCGGCGGCGCTGATGACCTGCGGCCCGTTGCCCACGGCCTCGCGGTTCTTGTTGTTGTCGATGCGCACGCCCAGCCACTCAAAGCAGTCGCAGAAGGCCTTGCGAATCGACCAGTCGTTCTCGCCGATGCCAGCAGTGAAGGTGATGGTATCCACGCCCGCCATGGAAGCGATCATGGAACCGGCCTGCTGCATGGCCTTATAGGCGAACATATCGAAGGCGAGCAGGCAGCGCTCGTCGCCCTCGGAGGCACGCGTGCGGATATCTCGGGCGTCATTGGAGATACCCGAGATGGCAAGCAGGCCGGACTGTTTGTTCATCATGTCATCGACTTCCTGGTAGCTGTAGCCGCCCTCGCGCTGCAGGTAGCACACGGTAGCCGGGTCGATGGAGCCGCAGCGGGTGCCCATC
>USBA01000148.1 GCA_900552735.1 uncultured Collinsella sp.
GCCCTCGACGAGGAGATTGCACGCTCCGAATCCACCAAGGCCAAAAGCGAAGAGGCATCCGTCCCAGTGGCTCCCGTGCGCGAGGAATCTATCGTGCAGCCTCTCAAGGTTGTCGCCCCCTCACGCGCCGGCACCGCCAGCGCGGCCAAATAGACGCTGCTACAAACCAGCCTCCCCTGAAAGGTCATGCCATGTACGACTTCGAATCTCATATCGTCAACATCCCCGACTATCCCGAGCCCGGAGTCGTCTTTAAGGACATCACGCCGCTCTTCGGTAATCCCGAAGCGCTAAAGGCCATGGTAGATGCCCTGGCCGAGCATTTTGCCGGCATGGGCATCACCAAGGTCGTGGGTCCCGAGGCTCGCGGCTTTATGGTCGGCGTGCCCGTGGCCGTCGCCCTAGGCGCTGGCTTTGTGCCCGCACGCAAGCCGGGCAAGCTGCCTCGCAAGACGGTGAGCGAGAGCTACGAGCTCGAATATGGCACCGACTCTATCGAGATCCACGCCGATGCCATTACCTCTAAAGATACCGTGTTGATTCTGGACGACTTGGTCGCGACGGGCGGAACCGTCGCGGCAACAGGTAAACTGGTGCGAGATATGGGCGCAAAGCTTGTGGGTTACGGTTGTATCCTCGAGCTTGCGTTTCTTAACCCGCGCAAGAAGCTCACGCCTTCCAACGAGGACGTCGAGCTCTTTAGCCTGGTAACGGTGGACTAGCCGCTACCCTTAGATACCGGAAAGGAAGCTCCATGCGCACAGCAAATACGCACAAAAACATGGCACGCTGCGCTGCTACGGCAACCCTCGCTTGTGTTTTGGGCCTGGGCCTCGCGGCTCCGGCCTATGCCGATACCGCATCCGACCTTGCCGCCGCTCGTACCAAACTCGAGCAGATCGGCACGCAGACCCAGCAAATTCATGAAGAACTCTCCGCACAGACGCAGGAGCTTGATCAGACTGCAGGCGAGATCACGCAAAAGCAGCAAGAGATTGCCGAGGGCCAGGCAAAGCTTTCGAGCTACGTTGCCGGCGAGTACAAGACCGGCGGTCTGAGTCTCCTTCAGGTTCTGACAGGCGTCGACGATCTGGGCGACATGCTCAACCGTCTGTTCTATTACGGCAAGGTTTCCGACAAGCAGGCCCAGACCATTCAGGATGTCAAGGACCTTAAGCAGCAGCTCACCGATAAGCAGGCCGAGCAGGAGAAGAACGTCGCCGCGACGCAGAAGAAGGTCGACGAGCTCAACGCCCAGCAGGCTGAGGCCCAGAGTGTCGTGAGCTCCCTGGACTCCCAGCTGCAGGCCGAGCTTGCCGCCGAGGCTGAAGCCAACGCAGCACTTCAGGCCGGCATTAACGCCAGCACCGCCGAGAAGGCTACGGTGAGCAACGACACCGCCGGTACGACTGAGAACACCAACAATGGCGGCAATACGCCCGCGCCCACTCCTACGCCCGCTCCGGCCCCTACGCCGCAGCCCGCCCCGGCTCCGGCTCCGGCGCCGACGCCTTCCGCACCGAGCCAGTCTGTTGACGGCGGTTCCGTTGTTTCGCGCGCCTACAGCAAGCTTGGTTGCGCTTATTCCTGGGGCGGCATTGGACCGGACAGCTTTGACTGCTCCGGTTTTGTAAGCTACTGTCTCACGGGCCGCTACTGCCGTCTGGGCACCACCGGCACCTTCATGGGTTGGACCCGCGTGTCCGACCCGCAACCGGGCGATGTCGTGGTTAACTCCTACCATACTGGCATCTATATCGGTAATGGTCAGATGATCCATGCTTCCGACTACAAGACGGGCGTCATCATCAGCTCCGTCGCAGCCGGCATGAACAACAACTACATTTTCGTGCGCTACTAATTTTTTACTACAGCGAATGAACGTGGGCCTCGCGATCTTGAATCACGAGGCCCATTCTATTTGCCCCAACCGTTTGCCATAAGATCAGTACGGCTATCTAGTATTCAAAACTAGATAGCCGTCCAATCAATCAAAAAGATGGCTATAATTGTTGGGGAACAAATAGAAAGGACCCTCAATGAGCTGGGCGCTTATCTCCGATTCGAGCTGCAATCTTCGCGATTGGCAGCCAACCACACCTCATACCACCTTTGCATTTACACCCCTTAAGATCCGAGTGGGGGAGCGCGAATTTGTCGACGACCTCTCGCTCGATGTTCACGAGCTCAATTGCGCCGTGCAGGCGGAGTCGAGCGCTTCTTCGAGCGCCTGTCCAAGCGTAGGGGAGTGGGCCGAACTCTTTAGGCTTGCCGACAAGACGATTTGCATGCCCATCTCCGAGGGAGTCTCGGGAAGCTACAATGCCGCGGCCACCGCACGTGACATGGTGCTTGCCGAGGAGCCGGACCGTCAGATTCATTTGGTTAACTCGCGAGCCGCAGGTGGCAAAATGGATTTGATCTTCCTGCTGTTCGACCGCTATCTTGCAAGCAACCCAGATGCCTCCTTTGAGGACGCCTGCGCCTATTTCGATAGCTTGGAGCAGAACAGCAAGATCCTCTTTAGTTTGTGCAATTACGAAAATCTTGCGAAGGCCGGACGTATCCCTAAGGCGGCCGGCGTCATTGCCAACAGGCTCAATATCCGCATTTTGGGCACGGCGAGCGAAGCGGGCAAAATTGAACTCGTTGGTCACACCCGCGGCGAAAAGAAGATGCTCACCAAGATTGTCGACACCATGGAGGCTGAGGGCTTTACCGGCGGCGAGGTCGTAATCGACCATGTCGAAAATGAGGCGGGCGCCCAGGCACTTGCCAGCCGCATTGTGGAGCATTGGCCCGGCTCCAAAACCATCATCATGCCTTGCAACGGACTGGATTCATACTATGCCGAGATGCACGGGCTCATTATCGGCTACGGCATGGGCGTGGCTTCGGGCCGATAATTTCCAACTAGACAAACGCACGGGCGGGATAAGGGGCCAATGGCTCTTTATCCCGCCCGTCTTATGCCCCGATTAGCTATTAAACCCATTAAACTTAAGGTAGCTCATCAGGTATGCCTTCGAAACGAAGGACGATACCGCACTGCGCACGAGCAGCGACTCGCGCGTGACCTGATGGGCGGTATCGGGCACGGGAGTCTGCTCGACGGAAAACGCCGCACGAATCGATGCCTCAAGTTGATCGACTACATAATCGAAAGCAGTCGGAGCGTCGTAACTCAAGCGCTGAATATTAAAGAGTGCCTGAACCGCAGCGATGGGCAGCACCTGCTTAAAGATACAAATGGCGATGAGACGCGCAATCTGCTCACGGCCATACTGCTTTTTAACCGGAGCAGGAACGAGACCGACCTTCACGTAGTTATTGATCATCGATGGTGTGATAACGGGCTGCTCTACGCAAATCGAAAGCGGCTCCATCCACAGCGCAACATATTCAATAACCTGATCGCGATAGAGCGTTACGTTGGGCAGCTGGTCATAGCGTGGCAGGCTCAAAGCGTTGAGCTTACCCACCATATCGGACTGAATAAATGCATCCGGCAGCACCGTCGGCTGAATATCCCCCGGCTTAATGCTGACCGATGTATCGGACATCGGGATAACATGTTTGACGTGGTTCATAAGGATCCTCCGTTCGTTATCTATATTGTATTCTAGGTCATCTAGTTTTGCATATCACATAGCCGCTAAGTAAAAGTGGTTGGACAGCACATTTATGCACTGCCCAACCACTTTGTTTGAAGATAACAACCTTACATAAGATATATTATCGTACTTATCCGCGTAAGAAAGCGTATGCGCTGGTAGCCGCTATAGCTCCGTCCGAAACGGCGGTCACAACTTGACGTAAACGCTTGGAGCGAATATCGCCGGCGGCAAATAAGCCAGGTGTGCGGGTGGCCATCGATTCGTCGGTCACAATACCGCCGTCGGGCGCCAGATCTACCAGATGCTCAACAAGCTCGGTATGAGGCTGCGTGCCAGCAAAGACAAAAATGCCAAACGAACCAGGATCAAAGGACTCAACGTGCATTTCACTAGTCGCATTGTCCTTAAACGTGATTGTCGTGGGCATCGCCTCACCAGAAAGCTCAACAATACTAGTTTGGTACCTAACTGAAATATTATCTTTTGCGAGCACCTTTTGAACCACGCCATCGGGGGCACGGAACTGATCGCGTCGCAAGACGATGGTCACGCTGCTGGCGATTTCTGACAAGAACAGGGCTTCCTCGCAGGCAGCATTACCGCCACCGATGACAAAGACCTGTTTACCGCGAAAGAACATGCCATCGCACGTCGCGCAATAAGAAACGCCACGACCGCGATACGTATCCTCGCCAACAAAACCAGCAGATCGCGGCGTGGCACCCATGCAAGCGATAACGCTCGAGGCCAGCGTATCGCCCATATCGTGATGCACCGTAAACAGCGCCGCATCCGCATCGTAATCGATACCCGCAACCATGCTCCATGCAACCTGTGCTCCCAGGCCCTCTGCATGTTGCTGAAACCGCTCGCCGAGTTCGGCGCCACTCAAGAGCGGAATGCCCGGATAGTTCTCGACCTCATTGGTTGTGGCGATCTGTCCTCCCGACATACCTTGCTCAATCACGGTCGTCGTTAGGTTGGCGCGCGCCGCGTAAATGGCTGCAGCATAGCCCGCAGGCCCGCCGCCGATAATCGCAACATCGATCGGCTGATGAGTAGTCATGAAGAGACCTCCTGTCGAAAGATTGGCGTTCTTTGCGCTCATACCCAAATTTATGCGAACGTGACACTCATGCACTACAATGATTCTCTGTGAAACAAAGATGAAGGGGAGATATCGATGGATCAGACGCAGACGAGCGATGACGCTCCCCTGCTCACGCACAGCACTCCC
>USBA01000149.1 GCA_900552735.1 uncultured Collinsella sp.
CATACAAGGGTTATTTCGCCCCAGTCGAGTTCGATGCCGAGCAGCATGTGCTAACAGGTATGGTCACCGGCATTAGGGATGCAATTGTGTTTGAAGGCTCTACGGTTAAAGAAGTGGAACAATGCTTCCACGACGCCGTCGACGATTACCTTGAGTTTTGCGCCGAGAAGGGCAAGGAACCCGAGCGGGCTTTTAAGGGGTCGTTCAACGTAAGAACGGGCTCTGAGCTCCACAAGCAAGCAGCGCTGGCAGCGGCAAAGAAGGGTGAGTCACTCAATAAGTTTGTGACTGAGGCGATCGCTGCGGCGTTATAGCATTAACGCACAGGCCCAAACAACCACAAAGGGCGCAGTTCACAGGCATATTTGCGGTGACTTTACTGCCCATATCGCGTTTGCCCAGATAAAACCTGCCAAAATAAACCTGTCCCTTTTTGGCAGGTTTGCTCGAGGAGGTCGGGATGGATAAGGCTGAGTTGCGGCGGGCGGTGATTGCCCGGCGCGACGCTCTTGATTTGGATGTGCGGGCAGCGAAGTCTGCTGTTGTATGCGCGCGGCTTGTTGAGCTGATGGAGTCCAGCGGCACTGCGGGCCAACGCACCGTTGCCGTCTATGCCGCGATGGGTTCCGAAGTCGACCCCGCCGCGTTTGCCGCCGCGGCCGCCAAACGCGGCTGGCGCGTGGCCTATCCGTGCATGCTCTCGGCAACAGACGCCATGGCTTGTGGCCAGCGCATGTGCATGCGGGCAGTCTCTGCCGGCGATGCGTCCGAGGCCCCGTTTATCGCCCACCCTACGCGGGCCATCGCAGCCACGGACGTCGACAGCGTCCGCTTCCCCATCGTGCCCGCCGCCGAGCTCGATATGGTTGTCGTGCCGCTCGTGGCTTTCGACCAAACCGGTGCGCGCCTGGGCTACGGCGGAGGCTGCTACGACCGCTACCTGCCCATACTCTCGCCCGCATGCCAAATCGTCGGCATCGCCTTTGACGAACAGCGCGTCGACCACGTTCCCACTGACGCCCACGATCTGCCACTGCCCAGCATCGTCAGCGCCTAAATGCCAGCGTACCTCCCGGCAGCCTAGTGCTCCTCGCCGGCGCGGGCCAGGTCGTAGGGCGTGGTCTGGTAGACGTAGTAGTTGAGCCAATTGGTGTAGAGCAGCTGAGCCTGGCTGCGCCAGACGTTACGCGGCTCGGCGGTGGGGTCGTCATTCGGGAAGTAATGCGCCGGCACCTCCGGGTTGAGTCCGCGCTTCACGTCGCGCTCGTACTCCAAGCGCAACGTGTCGGTATCGTACTCGGGATGGCCAAAGACAAAGAAGCGGCGGCTGTCGGTCGACTTGACGATGTACAAGCCCACCTCGTCGGACACGGCCACGACCTCAAGCTGCGGCTCGGCCTCCACGTCCTCGCGCCGCACATCGGTATTGCGCGAATGCACGGCATAGAAGCGGTCGTCAAAGCCGCGGACCAGCGGGCTTTGCGGCTTCACCAGATAATGCTCGAACACACCGCTCGCCTTTGCCGGCAGGTCGTACTTCTGGATACCGTAATGATGGTAGAGCCCCGCCTGCGCGCCCCAACAAATGTGCAGCGTAGAGTGCACGTGCGTGGTGGACCAATCCATGATCTGGCAGAGCTCGGGCCAGTAGTCGACCTCTTCGAACGGCATCTGCTCCACCGGCGCGCCCGTGATGATCAGGCCGTCATAGTGGATGTCGCGGATGTCGTCGAACGTGCGGTAGAACGTCTCCAGATGGCCGGCGCTCACGTGCGTGGCCTCGTGCGTTTTAGTGCGCAGCAGGTCCACCTCCACCTGCAGCGGTGTGTTGGAGAGCTTGCGCATGATCTGCGTCTCGGTGGCAATCTTGGTGGGCATGAGGTTGAGGATGAGCACGCGCAGCGGACGGATGTCCTGGTGCAGCGCGCGGTACTCGGTCATGACAAAGATGTTCTCGCTCTCGAGCTGCGCGGCGGCAGGGAGGGCGTCGGGAATGCGAATGGGCATGAATGCTCCTTACGAGTCAGTTGCAGCTATGGTACAACGACCGGCCCCATCCGCGCGAGCACATCGCCCAGCGATGCCGTCAGCGGCCCAAATCACTCCAAAAGTAGAGATTAAGGCATGTCCAAAAATCTACGGCGCTTTAGCCTAGCAAAGTGGCAGCAGGACGCTACAATGGTTCGACGCGAAAAACTCGGCCGAAAGGATACGTATATGTACCAGACGCGTAAGATCGGTGTGGTCGGCCAGGGCCACGTAGGAGCACATGTCGCCAACAGCCTGCTCATGCAGGGCATTGCCGATGAGCTGTACCTGTGCGATATCAACGAGGCCAAGGTGACGTCCGAGGTCCAGGACCTGCGCGACTCCCTTTCGTTTGTCCCGTACAACACCAAGATCGTCAACTGCTACGACCACTACGAGGAGCTTGCCCGCTGCGACGTCATTGTCAACGCCGCCGGTAAGGTCGCGCTGGCCGCCGGCAACCGCGACGGCGAGCTGTTCTTTACCACCGACGCCGCCCGCACCTTTGCCAAGCGCATCGTCGACGCCGGCTTTGACGGCATCTTCGTGAGCATCTCCAACCCCTGCGACGTCGTGTGCACCGAGCTGTGGCACCTGACCGGCTACGATCCCAAGAAGATCATCGGCTCGGGCTGCGGCCTGGACTCCGCCCGCCTGCGCACCGAGATCTCCAAGAAGGTCGGCGTGAGCCCCAAGTCCATCGACGCCTACATGATCGGCGAGCACGGCTTTAGCCAGCTGGCCGCCTTTAAGGCCGCGACCATCGCCGGCAAGAGCCTCAACGAGCTTCAGGCCGAAAACCCCGACAAGTACGCCTTCGACCACATGGAGGTCGAGGAGCTTGCACGCAAGGGCGGCTACGTGACCTACCAGGGCAAGCAGTGCACCGAGTACGCCGTCGCCAACTCTGCCGCGCGCGTCTGCGCCGCCGTGCTGCACAACGAGCACGCCGTGCTTTCGGCCTCTACGCTTATGACCGGCCAGTATGGCGAGGAGGGTATCTTTACCTCCCTGCCGTGCGTGATCGGTGCCGAGGGCGTCGAGGAGGTCTACACGCTGGACCTGTCCGAGTACGAGCTCGAGGGCTTCCACAAGAGCTGCCAGCACATCCGCGACAACATCGCCCAGCTCGACTGGTGGGACGCCGAGGCCTACGACGCCAAGTAAGCCGCTGGCTGCCGCAACCTTGCGAATCTATGCGCGATACTAAGCGGGCCGCGCCGGAAACCCACCGGCGCGGCCCGCTTTTTTGACTCACGCAGTGCCCCTGCGAATCGAAGGTGAATACTTTTCCCGTTACTTAGTACTGCTCGATGCCCATGTAGCGGCGGAACTCGGGGCTGTGGTCGAACACCTTGCCGCGGGCGGCGCGCAGCTCGCAGCTCATGTTGTAGAAGAAGATCGGCTCCAGGTACGAACGCACGCTGGCGGGCACCTCGCCCACGCCGTACTCGAGCGCATCGAGCACCATGATCGTGTCGGTGTGCGTGTTGAGGAACGTCAGCGCGCGCTCCTCCATGGGGCGGCACTCGCCCGATCCGAGCTGCACAAAGTAGAACACGCCGGGCTCGGTGGCCTCAAACGGGCCGTGGAAATACTCGCCGGAGTGGATGTAACAGCAGTGCTGCCACTGCATCTCCATGAGCGAGCAGATGGCCATGGCGTAGGTCTGGCTAAAGTTGGGGCCGGAACCCAGGATATAGAAGAACTCGTGCTGCTGGCAGAGCTCGGCAAAGCGATCGCCCAGCTCGGCGTTGACCTTCTCGCGAGCAGCGGGCAGCAGCGCATCCATCTGCTTGAGGCCCTCGTACATGTCGGCGAGTGCCTCGTAGCCTTCCTGCTGGTCGAGCAGCTCGGCGGCGATCAGAGCGCCGATGCCCTGCGGCACCTCGGCCTGCGACACGCCTTCGCCCCAGGGGTAGACCCAGGTGATCCACTTGCCGTTGTCGATCTTGGAGCCCTCGCAGTCAGTGAGGGCAATGATCTCGGCACCGGCGGCCAGCGCCATCTCGCAGCCGTCGACGACCTCCTGCGTGTTACCGCTGTGGCTGCAGGCAATAACGAGCGACTTCTCGCCAAGGCTCTTGGGGGCCATCAGGCAAAACTCGCGTGCAGTGTAGACCGTCGAGGTAAACGTGGTGGCCTCGCGCTTGAGCAGCTCGTTGGCCGGCATCAGGTCGATCATCGAACCGCCGCAGGCGATCCAAAAGACGTTCTCGATCTTGCCTTTGCGCTCGATGATTTCCTGAACCAGATCATGTGCGTTCATCCTGGTTTTCCTCCTTGTGTGGCGGTTTTGAACGACGACAGCTCGTACCTGCGGTCGTTCTATGTTGTCCTATTTATAGCACGCACGACGACGCTCGTGAAGTCATTTCACCAAACTTGTTCTATGTTGTTCTATCTGTGAACGTTAGATGTCGAACACGTAGCGCGAGCCCACGATCTTTTGACGGCCGAGCAGCAGGGGCCGCCCGTCGGCATCGGTAAAGTACGCCTCCATGTAAAACAGCGGCTCGCCGACCGGGACCTCGAGCAGGGGCGCAGCTTGGGCGTCGGTCAGCGCAATCTCCACCGTGCAGGGGTCGGACTTGAACGGCGCACGACCCGAATGCTCGGCAACGATCGCAAAGATCGAGTTATCCGTAAGATCCTCGTCGCGCAGCGTTTGCAGGTACGGGTGGTCGACCAGCACAAAGGTG
>USBA01000150.1 GCA_900552735.1 uncultured Collinsella sp.
TTGAGCAGCATGATGTCGTGCTGGTCAAGGGCTCACGATTCGTTGAGCTCGATCGCTTTGTGGAAGGTGTGTGCTAGTTCATGTTCGGCAATCCTTCGTATCCTACGTACCAGGCATTTTTGGGATTGGGCATCGCCGCCGTCATCGCGATGCTGCTTATGCCGTGGTGGATTAAGCTCCTGAAGGTCGAGGGCATCGGCCAGCAGGTTCGCGCCGATGGCCCCAAGCGTCACCTGATTAAGCAGGGCACGCCCACCATGGGTGGCGTCATCATCCTGGTTGCCGTTTCGCTGACCTGCCTTTTGATGGGAAAGCTCACCACCGAGCTCGTGCTTGTGCTGCTCGCCACGCTGGCAACCGGCGTTCTTGGCCTCATCGACGACCTGACTTCTGTCACGCACGGCCGCTCGCTCGGCCTGACGCCTCACGCCAAGATGATTGGCCTTACCCTCATCTGCGTTACCTTTACCGTGCTTGCTGTCAACTGGTGCGGCGTCGCCCCCGAGATTCGTTTCCCCGGTGGCCTGACGATCGACCTTGGTGTGCTCTCGACCACCATTTGCGGCCTCTCTTTTCCGTGGCTCTACCTTGTCTTTTGCTGGCTGATGATCGCGGGCCTTTCCAACGCCGTAAACCTCACCGACGGCTTGGACGGTCTTGCCGGCGGCACCTCCATGATCGCCATGCTGGCCATGGCTGCCATGGCGTTTTTGCACGGCGATGTGAACCTGTCCATCTTCTGCACGGCGTGCGCAGGCGCCTGCCTGGGCTTTTTGTGGTTCAATTGCTATCCGGCGAGCATCTTTATGGGCGATACCGGCTCGCTTGCCCTGGGCGCCGCGTTTGCCTGCACGTCCATCATGACCAACACCGAGGTCGTCTCCCTCATCATCGGCGGCCTGTTTATCGTTGAGACCCTGTCGGTCATGATTCAGGTTGTCTACTTCCACTTTACGCACAAGCGCGTCTTCCTTATGGCGCCCATTCATCATCATTTCGAAAAGAAGGGCTGGGCCGAGACCAAGGTCGTCATCCGTTTTTGGATTGTCGCTGCGGCCTTCGGAGCCCTGGGCCTCGCTTTGTTCTTCCAGTTGGGATAGTGGTCTTTCATGCCTCTTGCTGATGTCTTTAGCCTGCTCGTTTTGGGCCAGGGTAAGTCCGGTCTTGATGTCGCTCGCTGGGCGCTTGCACATCCCGAGCGTGTGAGTGCCGTTACCGTTTACGGTGGCGGCACGTCCGAGCCCAACGATGTCACGCGCTCGCTCGAGGCACACGGGGCATCGTTTGTCTACGGAACCGAGCAGGTTGAGGGCGCGTTTGATGTATGCGTGACGTGTCCGGGCATCTCGGAGTTCTCGGCATTCTTTAAGGCTGGCCGTGATCACGCTGCCCAGATTATGGGTGAGCCCGAGTTTGCCTACCGTCTGTCTCCCCAAAATTGGATTGCCATTACGGGCACCAACGGCAAGACGACAACCACGTCACTGACCGATTACCTGCTTAAGGCAGCGGGCGAGGCGAGCGTTGCTGTCGGCAACATTGGCGAGCCTCCGGTGAACGAGATCGATGGCCGTGCGCATAACGAGTGGTTTGTGGCGGAGCTTTCGAGTTATCAGATCGCAACGACCCAGGAGCTTCACCCCCGTGTGGCGGTGCTGCTCAACATTACCCCCGACCATCTGGGCTGGCATAAGAGCCATAAGAACTATGCGCTCGCCAAGATTAAGCTCTTCGAGAATATGGTCGACGATGACCTGGTGATTGTTGACGTCGAGGATGCCGGTATCCACGAGTTCGATGAGTACATCTATGTTCCGGGCCGTCGCATCTGCAAGGTTGCTTTTGACGAGCCTGCGGGCGAGGACGCCGCATTTGTGCGCGATGGCAAGATGGTCGTTCGCCTGAAGGGCGTCGAGACCCCGCTCGTCGATACGTCCGAGCTTAAGATTTCGGGCCATCACAATGTAATCAATGCCCTGTGTGCTGCCACGGCGGCCCTGACGGTCGGCGCCGATGTTGACGGCGTGTGTCGCGGCCTGGTCTCGTTCCAGCCGCTGGAGCACCGCGTTGAGCCCTGTGGCGAGATCGATGGCGTGCGCTATGTTAACGATTCCAAGGCAACGAACACCGATGCGGTCGAAAAGGCCCTGACGGCGTTTCCCGATGACGATGTGATCTTGCTGCTCGGCGGTCACGATAAGGGCACGCCGCTCGAGTCCTTTGCCCGCGTTGTGATGGATAACGTTCGCTCGGTGGTCTGCTTTGGCGACGCGCGCGAGCGCTTTACCGCCGCTATGGACGAGGCGGATGTCGACGGTGATGTCGATATCGCCCAGGCCGACGACCTGCGCGATGCCGTGGACGTTGCCCGTTCGCTCTCGAGCCGCGGCGATGTGATCTTACTGTCGCCCGCCTGCTCTTCGTTCGATGAGTTCTCGGGCTACGAGGAGCGCGGTCGCGTGTTTAAGGACTATGTGGCCCAGCTTGCCGCTGCGTCCAATACGCAAATGGAATAGGGGTTGCCGGTGAGAGAGGAGAGCCCCCGACAGAATATGAGGAGGCCCGACTCGGACCGTGCTTCCTCGCAGCGCAGCACGCCGCGCGCCGGTCGTCGCACGCAGGGCATCGGCGAACGTTATATCGCCGGCGTCCCCGCACGTATCATGCGACCCCGCCTGGTCTTTTTGACCTGCCTGTTCTCGCTGGTCTGTTTTGGCCTGCTTATGGTGTACTCGGCATCTTCAGTCGAGGCGCTTCACGAGAACGACTCCGCGACCTACTTTTTGTTCCGGCAGTTTATGTTCACTGTCGTCGGTGTTGCTGCCCTCGAGTTCATCGCGCGCGTTGCACCCGATAGCTGGTTTGGCGAAGGGGCGCTTAAACTTGCCCTTATCGCTATGATGATCTTGCTGCTTGCGGTGTTCCTCTTTGGTAGCGGCAGCCGTGGCGCTACGCGTTGGCTGAGCATTGCCGGCATTCAGTTTCAGCCATCGGAGTTTCTCAAGCCGTATGCCATTGCCTATTCTGCCATCATGCTCGATCGCGTGTTTTCGCCCGGCGGTAACATCAATGAGTTCCTTAAGGGCATGGGCTTATATTTGGGCATATCGCTCGTCTTGATTTTTATTCAGCCCGACTTTGGCACCATCCTGATTATTCTGTTGACGATCATGTGCATGGCGCTCTTTGCCGGCCTTGACCCAAAATACATTATCGGTGCGATTCTTGCTGGCGCCGTCATCATCGTGATCGCTCTTGTCGTCGAGCCGTACCGTATGGTGCGCATTCAGGTTCTCTTGAACCCTTGGGCAGATGAATATGGAGACGGGTATCAGGCAACGCTCGCCATTATGGCGTTTGCTTCGGGCGGACTGTTCGGCCGCGGTATCGGCAACTCAACCATGAAGTACTCGTATTTGCCCGAGGCACACAACGACTACATCCTGGCCATCATTGGCGAGGAGGTTGGCTTTTTGGGGACGCTGCTGTTTTTCTTGGTGTTTGCGATGCTGATCTACTCGGCGTTTCGAATTGCCGAGCAGGCCGCCGATCGTCGCGGGGCGCTCATGGCTTCGGGCTCTGCGGTTATCCTCGCGGTGCAGTTTTTGATCAACGCGCTGGGTATTCTCAACGTGTTTCCTATGACGGGTAAGCCGCTGCCGTTTATCAGCTATGGCGGCTCGTCGATTATCGTGTCGCTCATGCTCGCCGGGCTTATTTTACGCGTCTCGCACGAGAGCGCTCGACGCGATGAATACGATCGTCGTCGCGATAGCTTTGCCGTTATGGACGAGAGCACTGCCGGTGTTCCTCATACGCGTGGGGAGCGCTCGTCGCGTGGCGGTTTTACCGTCTTGAACGGTTTTGCTTCGGAGTCGGATGCCCGTCCGCGCTCGGCGCCGCAGAGTCGCCCGCAACGACCGACGCCGCGCAATACGGGTGGCGGATATAATCGGATCGACTTGAATTCGGACCCGTCGGCGCGCTTGCGCACCGACGACCAGGGGTCGCGCGTACGAAGGGACTACCATGACCGATAAGATGACCGTTGCTATCGCAGCCGGCGGCACGGCGGGACATATCAACCCCGCACTCGCCTTGGCCGAGGAGCTACGTGACCGTGGCCACCACGTTGTGTTTGTGGGTCAGTCGCATAAGCTCGAGGGTCGTCTGGTTCCCGAGGCAGGGTTCGATTTTGTGCCGATTACGGTTACGGGCTTCGACCGCTCTCGCCCTTGGACGGCATTGAGCTCGCTGTGGCGTGTCTATAAGGCGAAGCGCACGCTCGGCAGCCATTTTTCTAAAGCCTGCAAGCCCGATGTCGCTATAGGTTTTGGCGCCTATGTCGAGGTCCCGCTTCTGGGCTGGTGCAAAGACGCGGGCATTCCGTATCTGCTGCACGAACAGAACTCCGTTCCGGGCCTTGCTAACAAGATGATGAGTTCGCATGCCGCCCGCGTTTGCATCTCGGTGCCGGCAGCACGTTCCGTGTTTGAGCGTGAGGGCGATCCTGACCATGTGCTCATGACCGGCAACCCCGTGCGCCGTTCTGTGATCGAGGGGGATCGGGTTCGCGGTCGCAGGGCTCTCGACGTGCCTGAGGACGCCACACTCCTGCTGGTTTTTGGCGGCTCACTTGGTGCTCAACATCTTAATGAGCGCGTGGCTAGATCGGAAGAGCGTCGTGTAGGGAAAGACTGTACGTCCG
>USBA01000151.1 GCA_900552735.1 uncultured Collinsella sp.
ATTCGCGATGGAACGTGATGGCAAAACGGTGCGATTCATCTCGCACCTGTTTAATTAGATAGAGCGACGCGGACCCGGTCGGCAGCACGATGGGAGTCTCGTCCCAAGGCACGAAAACCTCCTCATCGGCCTTTGCCAAGCCACAAACTGGTATATCGAGGCCAAGCGCCTCAAGTTGCTTAATTGCAGCGGTCAATTGCGGCTTGCCGCCATCGACAACGAGCAAATCGGGGCGCGAGCCAAAGCGCTCGTCCGCCATGCGCTCGGGAGCATAGCGACGCCCCAGAACCTCTGACATCGATACGAAGTCGTTCGCCTCGTCCAATTCGGCCTGAATTTTAAAGCGACGATACTGGCCCTTGTCGGCACGGCCGTTGGTAAATACCACCATCGAAGCGACGGTAAAGGTGCCGTGCAACGTCGAGATATCGAAGCACTCGATGCGCAACGGCGGCGCAGGCAGCGCCAGCGCGCTTTCGAGCTCCAGGAGCGCCTGATTAGTGCGATCGTCAGCATACCCCGTGCGCATCATGTAGCGCATGAGGGCATGGCGCGCATTTTTGGAAGCCATATCGAGCAGGCGGTGCTTTTCGCCGCGCTGCGGCCTATGGAGATGGCAAGAGCGTTCGCGCTTGCCCGCAAGCCACTCCCCCAACGCTTCGGCGTCCTCAAGCTCGACAGAGAGATTGATCTCGGCTGGAATATCAGCCGTCTCGTCGTAATAGCGCTTAAGAAAGCCCGATTGAAGCTCTTCCTCGTCGACATCCAGGCCTTTATCGAGGATGAACTCACAAGTTCGAACCGTTCGGCCCTCGCGAACGACAAAGACACAGGCGGCAGAGATAGTCTCTTCGCGATAGAAGCCGATGACGTCGATATCGACGCTCGATGGAAAAACGACCTGTTGGCGATCGTCCAGGCCCCTAATGACTTCCAGGCGACGCTTGACGCGCGCCGCACGCTCAAAATCGAGCGTCTCGGCTGCCTCCGTCATCTCGGACGTAAGCTCGTCAACGACATCCTTGCGATGGCCCGACAAGAAACGTTCGACACGTTTGACGTTCTTGGCATAGTCGGCAGGGGAAATCGCGCCGATGCATGCGCCCGGCCCGCGCCCGACATGGTAGTCAAAGCAGGGACGCCCGTTTTGCGCGCAAATCATATTGACGATGTCTTCTTCGCCCTTATGAGATTCGACGATGCGGCGGCAGCGGCGCCATTCCGCACAGGATGCCGAGCAAATAGGAATAACCTTGCGTAGCGTATCGATGGTCTCACGCGCCGCACGGCTATCGGTATAGGGGCCAAAATAGCGCGTTCCCGGTTTATGACGCTCTCGCGTGTATTTAATAGCCGGAAACAAGTCGCTCTTGGTAATGGCGATAAAGGGATAGCTTTTATCGTCTTTGAGATCGACGTTAAAGTACGGATGGTACTGGCCAATCAGATTGCGCTCGAGCACCAATGCCTCGTGCTCGGTCTCCACCACGATATAGTCGAAGCTCGCCACCAGCTGCATCATGAGCGGGATCTTTTGACGCTCGTCCTGCAGCGTCACGTATTGACGCATACGGGCACGCAGGTTTTTTGCCTTGCCCACATAGATGACATCACCCTTGGCATCTTTCCAAAGGTAGCAGCCGGGTTGCGTGGGAACGCGCGAAACCTGCTCGGCAAGTGTTGGAATGTTGTCGTGACCTGCCACGCGCACCTACTTGCGACGAAGCAGCGCCGAGACCTCGGGCATCTTAAAGACGAAGGCAAGACCAAAAGTTACAGCGAGCGAGACGACACCTGCAACACAAACGTAGCCCAGGGTAATGAGGATCGAGCTGCCAAGCGCTCCGACAAAGTGCTCAAGTGCCCACATGACGCCGGCGCCCGCGGCAGCGCCCAAGCCACCGAACAGTAGGCCGAAGAAACCGCCATGCAGGATAGACTTGACCTGAAGGCCATGCAGACGACGGCGCAGCCACCACAGTGAGCATCCGACCAAGACCACGTAGTCAACGACGTACGAAAGCGCAATTGCCGGCATACCGTAGCCCAGCACCACGCCAAACAGCAGCACCGAACCGGCCTGGCCGATAGCGGAGTACAGGCAATAGCGGCTATAAGGTTTCATATCGAGCAGGGCCGAGAAGCTCTTCTGCATCAGCACGACCACGCCGTAGAGCGGCAGGGAAAGTGCCAGATAGATAAGGAACTCCGACACCAGCGCCACACCGGATTCATCGAACTTGCCGGCGCAGTAGATCATGTTGAGCGGACGGGCGAAGACGATCAGATACATCGCAAACGGAATCAGGAAGAAGAGCATCTGGGCGACACCGCGCGAAATGCCCGTGCGGACGCTGTCGTAATCCTTCTCCTGCGCATCGTGAGAGAGTTCGGTATAGAGTGCCGTCGAAAGCGAGGCGGCGATCAGCGCATAGGGCAATGTGTACCACAGGCGCGCATATGCGATGACGGAAGGGCCGGTCTCGGGCTGCACCACCAGCGCGGCGGCATTGGTAATGGAGGTCGAGACAAACATGCACACCGTGGCGAGCAGCGTCGGGATACCAAGCGCGATCGTCTGTCGCAGCGCGGGATCCTTAAAGTCGATATGGATATGAGGATGCACGCCATGCTTGCCAAGCGCGGGAATCTGGCAGGCCATCTGGACAAAGACGCCGAGGGTCGTACCAACTGCGATCAAGATAATACCGGCCTGCTCGCCAAATTGTGCAGACACGGGAGCTGGCGATGACGATGACATTGTTGAGAACCGGGGCAAACGTCGACCAGAAATAGTCGCGGTGTGCGTTGAGAACGCCCGAGAACACCGAGCCCAAGCCATAAAACAGAATTTGAATAGCAAAGAAGCGGAACATGAACGCAGCGGTATCCATGCTGCCGCCATCGCCCGAAAGGAACGACTGCGTCCAAATAAAGCCGGGAGCAAACACGGTACCCAGCAGCGAGATACCGCCCAGCAGCAGAAGCAGAATACCAAGCAGGTTGCCGACATACTCGTTCGATGCCTCGCGGCCCTGCTCGCGCCTCACACCCATATACACCGGCAAAAACGCCGTAACGAGCATGCCGCCCATCACGAGCTCGTAGAGCATGTTGGGCAGGTTGTTGGCAACCTGATAGGAGGACGAGAGCAGCGACATACCGATGGCGGCCGCCATGGCCCACGTGCGGATAAACCCGGTGACACGCGACACGATGGTCAGCACGGTCATAAGGCCAGCAGAACGACCAACCGTGGAGTAGTCCGACGAACCCATATCGTCTACGTCGTCCTGAGAGTCCTCATAAACCTCATCTTGTGGCGGCAAATCGTCCACGACGGCAAAGGAGCCGGTCATCGCAAAGGGATCGTCAACCAAAACGGCGTCATCAGCAGGTGCGGCGTCATCGCTGTTCGGCATGTTGTTACCGGATACGGCATCACCATCGAATATGGCATGGTCGCCAAACACCGTGTCAACTTCATTGGCGGCGACGGTTCGGGCAGAAAACGACAGAGGGTCCCAGTCGTCATCACCGTCGATGGCCACGCCCTCGACGGGATCGGTCGAACCAAGCGGCGACCATTCGTCATCCGAAAGAAGCGGTTCGCCATCATCATGAGCCGTGGGCTTGGCGGAACGAGCGGCAGGAGCGCTCTGCGGTGTGCTCTTTCCCTGGGCTGCCATCAAAAACACCGCCGTCTCATCGGGACGCGGCGCACGAGGAGCCTCGGAGGCGATCGGCATCACACTGGCGCTCGATTGAGCGGCGGCCAAAAAGACAGCCGTCTCATCGGGACGAGCCGAAGAAAGAACCGTACGGGGAAGTGCCGTGCCGGCACCGGCGGCACGCAAGTACACGGCTGTCTCGCCCGGGTCAGCGGCAGCGGACCAGGCGTTTCGAATCTCGTTATCGAACGAAGCGGCCTCGGGCGCGGGCGTCTGAGGAGCCGACCCTTTTGCAAAGTGAGCTCCGCGCTTTGATTCTTCCTGCGGCATCGCTCAGTCCTCTCTCGTGATCGGGGCAACCGTCGCCCCGCAAAATGCAACTAAGTCATCGGGAGCAAGCTCAAGCTGATAGCCGCGCTTGCCACCCGAGATAAAAATGGTATCCCAAAGGACGCATGTCTCATCGATCAGAGTCCGGAAGCGTTTTTTCATACCGACCGGACTGCAACCGCCGCGGACATACCCCGTCGCGGCAAGCAAATCTTTGACATGCATCATGGTCAGCGACTTTTCGCCTGCGGCGCGCGCGGCGGCCTTGAGGTCGAGCTCGTCGGCAACGGGAATGCAGCACACGACATGGTCGTTGGACGGCGTCGTGCAGACCAGGGTCTTAAATCCCTGACCGGGCTCCTCGCCAAGCTGCTCCGAAATCGCGACCCCCAGGCCCGCCGACTCATCACCATCGTCTTCGTACGTATGTAGAACATAGGAAATGCCGGCGCTTTCCAGCTCGCGCATCGCATTGGTTTTTGGCGTCTTTACAGCCTTTGCCATGGCATATCCTTTCCCTCGCATTCGGACGCAAGGATTAAGTATATGTCCAATTCGGCTGCATACGTCACTTCGACACAGCAAGCGCCATCGAATCACAAGGAGTCGATGGCGCCCATAAACTGAATCGCCTATTTATTGAGCATCAAGTTGAGCCTGACGCTCCCGGTCACGCCTG
>USBA01000152.1 GCA_900552735.1 uncultured Collinsella sp.
GCCCGCCACGTTGTCGCGCGACAGCGGCGCCACGATCTCGTTCTTATGGTCCGCGGGCTTTGCGTACTTTAAGCTGATCTCCCAGGCATCGCAGATCGCATCGATGCGGTGATCCAGGTCGTCGTACAGAGCAATGATGTCCTTCCACGAGCTGTAGTTCTTAGAGCTTGTGGGGACGTCCAGGTCCTCGACGATATCGTAGTACTGCTCGATGGTGTCTTCCGTGCGCTCGGCGACGTCGGCGAGATTTTGACGGGCGGTACGGTCCTCTTCCAGATAACCGCCATTGAACGCCTCTGCGCAGGCACGGACCTGGTTATCGAGATCTTCGAGCAGGTCGTAGTATTCGCTCAGGCGACGGTAGAGGTTTTGCTCGGAGAGGGTCGCCTGGCTGCCATCCTCGTCATCATCGTCGTCATCGTCAAAAAGGCTATTGGGGCCGTCGAGAGGCTTGAGGTCATCATCGTCAACATCATGGTGCAGCTTAGTAATCTCGGCAGTCGTTTGCGTGGCGGCGTTGTCGAAAGGCTTGATCACAAAAAAGATGACCAAGGCGATGATAATTGCCACGAGCACAACGATAACGGCGATAAGCGCCTTGGTGCTGCTCTTTTTGGCGGCGGGGGCCTGCGGTGAATCAGGCGCGTACGTAGATGCCGGTTGCTGTTGGGGCGGGGTGTCCGCGACGGGTATGCGCTGCGTCGTTTCGACCGCTGCGGGGCTGGCGGCAGGGTCGGGGCGATAGGCGAGGGGGTCGTCCGGCTTAGCTTGCGGCGTATCGAGGAAGCCGGTCTGCTCAAACGCGGGTTGGCCATTGCTTGCGGTTGTCTGCTCAACGGGTGCACCGCATGAGGTGCAGAACTTGGCATCATCTGCAAGAAGTTTGCCGCACGAGGCGCAATACCGAGACATTGCCACTCCTTTCGCCACATTTCAAATCAATACGACGATTATACCCAGTGCTCAAAAAAGTCGGCAGCTAGGGACGTTCCTTTTCTGCCGGCACTTTAGGAACGTCCCTAGCTGTCGCCTAGTCATTTAAGAGCGTCCCCAATGACTACCCAATGACTAGGCCCGATTTGGGGCGCGCCTGCCCCTGGGGTATCATGGCTTGGTTGATATATCTGCATTTACGCGCCTTATAGGAAGGGGCTGCGCTCATGGCTTTTGAGCCCGCTCAACATAGCTTTATCACGCTCGAGGGCGTCGATGGTGCCGGCAAGTCCACGCAGGCGCGTCTGCTTGCCCGCGCGCTCGAACTCGCTGGCTACCAGGTTGTGAGCCTGCGCGAGCCGGGCGGCACCGCCATCAGCGAAAAGATCCGCGCTCTGCTGCTCGACCCCGCCAATACGGCGATGGGCGACACCTGCGAGTTGCTGCTCTACGAGGCGGCGCGCGCTCAGTTGGTGCACGAGGTCATAGCTCCCGCCCTCGCGGCCGGCAAGGTGGTCCTGTGCGACCGCTTCTACGATTCCACGACCTGCTACCAGGCATTTGCCGACGGCCTCGATCGCCAGATGGTGCGCGACGCCAACAACCTGGCCGTCGCGGGAACGCACCCGGCGCTCACACTCGTCTACCACATCACGCCCGAGCAGGCGGCGCTACGCATGGCAGCCCGTGGCGCGGCCGACCGCATGGAGGCGAAGGGCATAGCCTTCCAAGAGCGCGTCTACCAAGGATTTTGCGCTATCGCTGCCGAGGAACCCGCCCGCGTTAAGCTCATCGACGCCACCGCACCGATCGGGGGCGTCTTCGCGCAGACGGTCGAGCAGGTTCGCGCGTACGGCCTCGATATCCCGCAGGATGCCGTCGTCGCCGCGCTTGCCCAGGAGGCCGAGTAGCATGGCCCCTGCGCAGACAAGCTTGCTCGCCAAGCTCGATACCCAAGAGCGCGTGCGCGACTTTTTGACCAACGCCGTCGCCAGCGGTCGCGCATCGCACGCCTATCTGTTCTTGGGCGCGCCCGGCGCGGGCAAGCTCGACGCCGCGTGGGCGCTCGCCCAAGCCTTCCTGTGCGAGCAGGACGGCTGCGGCGCATGTGACAGCTGCGTGCGCGTCGCCCGCCATACGCATCCCGACGTGCACTACTACACGCCCGAGAGCGCCACGGGTTACCTCATCGCCCAGACCCGCGAGCTGCTCGACGACGTGCCGCTGGCGCCCATCCGCGCCAAGGCAAAGGTCTACATCATCGACCGTGCCGAGCAGCTGCGCGCCAACACCGCCAACGCGCTGCTCAAAACGCTCGAGGAGCCGCCCGAGGGCGTCATGTTCATCCTGTTGGGTACCTCGGCCGACGTGATGCTGCCCACTATCGTGAGTCGTTGCCAGTGCGTGCCGTTTCGGCTGGTATCGCCCGCCGTCGCCGCGCAGGCCGTGAGCCGCGCCACCGGTCAGGACCCTGCGCGTTGCCGCATGGCGGTCGCCGTGGCGGGAAGCCCCACACGCGGCATCGAGTTTCTTAAGAGCGCCGAGCGCCAGGATGCTCGCCGCCAGATGGTCCGCGCCATCGACTCACTCATTGCCGCCGACGAGGCCGACGTGCTCAGCCGCGCCAAGTCGCTCATCGTCGCCGTTAAGGCGCCGCTCGCCGAGGTCAAGTCCACACAGGAAAAGGTGCTCGAGCAAAACGCCGACTACCTGTCGCGTGGAGCATTGAAGCAGCTTGAGGACCGCAACAAGCGCGAACTCAACGCGCGCGAGCGTTCGGGTATCATGGAAGCGCTGGCGAGCGCGCGGACGCTCATGCGCGACGTGCTGCTGACACTTCAGGACGAGGCGGCCGACGTCGTGAACGAAGACGTGCGCGACACGATCGGGCGGCTTGCCGCCGCGATGAATGTTGCGGGTGCCACCCGGGCGCTCGAGGCGGTCGCGACCGCCGAGCGCAACATCGCCAGAAACGTTACTCCCCAGCTGGCCATCGAGGTCATGCTGTTCGATATCAGGAAGGCACTGAAATGCCGTTAGTCGTACCCGTTAAGTTTACCTACGCCTCGCGCGACCTGTGGTTTGATCCGCAGGATCTGGATATCCTCGAGGCCGATTATGCCATTTGCTCCACCGAGCGCGGAACCGAGATCGGCCTGGTCACGGCCGATCCCTTCGAGGTGCCGCAAGATGAGATCGGCCAGCCGCTCAAGCCCGTGCTGCGCGTGGCGAGCGACATCGACCTGCAGCTTGCCGACGACCTGGCCATCCAGGGCGACGAGGCCATGGTCGATTTCCGTCGTCTGGTCAAAGAGCTCGACCTCGAGATGAAGCCGGTCGGCGTCGAGTACCTGTTTGGCGGCGAGAAGGCTGTGTTCTACTTTGCGGCCGAGGAGCGCGTCGATTTCCGTCAGCTCGTCAAGGACCTGTCCTCGACGCTGCACATTCGCGTCGACATGCGCCAGATCGGCGTGCGCGACGAGACCCGCCTGGTGGGCGGCTATGCCCAGTGCGGCCAGGAGCTCTGCTGCACGCGCTTTGGCGGACAGTTTGAGCCGGTTTCGATCCGCATGGCAAAGGAGCAGGACCTGCCGCTCAACTCGTCCAAGATTAGTGGCGTCTGCGGCCGCCTGATGTGCTGCCTGCGCTACGAGTTCGAGGCGTACAAGGACTTTAAGAGCCGCGCGCCCAAAAAGAAGACGCTTATCGATACGCCGCTTGGCAAGGCGCGCATCCAGGAATATGACACGCCGCGTGAGCAGCTGGTGCTGCGCCTGGAGAACGGCAAAGTCTTTAAGGTCAACCTGGCCGATATGACGTGCTCGGAGGGTTGCAAAAAGAAGGCCGCCGAGCAGGGCTGCAACTGCCGCCCCGACTGCGTGACGCGCGACGTGCTCGAGCGCATCGAGTCGCCCGAGATGCGTCTGGCGCTCATGGAACTCGATCGCGAAAACGGCGTCGACGTGGGCGATGGCCTGTCGAGCGCCGATCGACTGGCCGGCACATCGAAGCCCAAGCGCCGTCGTCGCGAAGCCCAAACCGATGCTCGCACCGCTCAGGGCCAGGGCGAGGGCCGTGGCCGTGGAAAGGGCCGCGGCAAGGCCGAGGCGCCCGAGACCGAGGGAGCAGCCGATGGCCGTCGCCGCCGCAAGCGCACGGCGTCCGTCGACAATGGCGAGGCCGCGGGTAAGAACGCTTCCCGCGAGCGCGAGGCTCAGCAGCCCCAGCAGCAAAATCGCGGCGGTGGCATGAACCCCACGCGCCGTCGTCGCCGTCACCTGTCGAGCGAGGAGCGCGAGGACGCCTTCCGCGCCGCAGCTGCTCGCGAGGCCGGTGCCGCTCCCAAGGGCGCCTCGGCCTCCGACGCGCCTGCCGACAAGGCTGGCAAGCCGCGTGGCGAGGAGGAGCGCGCGTCACGTCCGCGTCGTCGCCATTCCTCGGGCGCGCAGCAGAAACCCTCGATTCCTTCTGTGGCCGATCAGGTTTCGGATGGCGAAGTCAAGGTCACGCGCCGTCGCCCCGGCGATGGCGGAGGAGCTGCCGCCAAGGCTTCGCACGGCGGCGCTCGCGACGAGTGCGAACCGCGTGAGGATCGCGGCGGCGAGGGCTCGACCGACCAGGGTCAAAAGCGTCGCCGTCGCCGTCGCTCCCGCAAGCCGCGCCAGGACGGTGGCGAAGGCTCGACCCGCACCTCGTCCGTACCGCAACCGCCTGCCGGCGAATAACGTCC
>USBA01000153.1 GCA_900552735.1 uncultured Collinsella sp.
CCCACGCCGCCCGGCACGGGAGTAATTGCGCCAACAATCGGTTCCGCAGCATCAAAATCCACGTCCCCGACCAGCTTGCAAGCGGCCTCGTCCCAATTAATGCCAACATCGATGATCGTCTGACCCCCACGAACCGCATCCGCGCCAATCGTGCGCGCACGTCCAACCGCGGCAACAACAATATCAGCCGCACGACACTCGGCAGCCAAGTCACGCGTATGCGTATGGCACGTCGTCACCGTGGCATTGCGAGCCGTAAGCATGGCGGCAACGGGACGGCCAATCACCAGCGACCGACCGACGACCGCAACCTTGGCCCCATCCAACTCAACGCCGTAATGGTCCAGCAACGCCAACACGGCCTCAGCCGTGCAAGGAGCAAAGCCCTCGCCTCGCCCCGAAAGCGTGGTGAGCAGCGAAGCCGGCGTCATGGAGTCAACGTCCTTGGCAGGATCGAGTGCCGCGGCAACCGCGTCCTCGTCAAGGCCGGCGGGCAGCGGGCGGAACATCAGGCAGCCATGAACAGACGAATCGGTATTGATGTCCTCGATGGCCGCCAACAGCTCGTCCTGCGAAACATCGGCGGGAAGCAAAACGCGGCGAGCCTCGATGCCAACCTTCTCGCAGCGCTTGAGGGCGCCGCGCTCGTAGGATAGATCGTCCTCGCGCTCGCCCACACGAACGATGGCCAGCGTCGGCACGATGCCCTGTTCGCGCAGGGCGGCGCAGCGAGCAGCAAGCTCCTCGGTCAAGGCACGGGCAACGGGAGCCCCTTTGAGCAGCTCTGCCATGGCTACCCCCTCTTCCTGGCGGCGTCGGCGGCGCGGCGCGCCAGCGCATCGGCGCGCGGCAGCCACGTATCTAGCAGCTCATCGCACGCCGCCTCAAGCTCCTCGGCGCGCGCCCGGTCTTTCATAGATGTGGTGTTGGCAAAGAGCGTCAGGCTCGCGCCTTGCATGGCGGCGCGGCAGAACACGGCGCCGCATGCCACGTCGGACAGCAACTGGCGCGAACCCTTGTCGGCCATGTCCTCGAGCAGCGCCAGTGCGCGCCCGCAGGCATCCATGATCCGGTACGGCGGCATGGCCGCCACGCGCAACGCGTCCTGAATCGCCGCGGGTCGAGCCGGGTCATCACGAGGAATACCGTATGCCGCAGACACCTGGCCGTATGCACGAACATCCTCGGCAACCAGACCCACTAGTTCCTGCGCCAACTCGTCTGCCTGGGCAAATGCACGCGTAAGATCGTCCGCCCGATCGCTAAGCGCGGGATTGGTCGCCCCGTAGCGAGCGACCATCCCGCAAAGCGAGGCGCCCAGCGCGCCCACAAAGGCGCTCGCGCTACCGCCGCCGGGAACCGGCTCGCGCGCGGCCAGCGCCTCGGCAAACCCACGGCAGGTCTTGTCCATCATCTCTTGGCTCATACGTATGCACCTTCAAGTCATATAGATCGGTCGGGCGGCAACCGCCGACCAACCGCATCAAACACGTAATGATGCTAAGTCTAGCCCATAAGCACATGAGCGTCAGCACACCTGGCCATCGCGGATTTCTATGACGAACGATAGGCGTCAGCGCCGCAAACATGGGACACATGGCCCACCTTTCGAGACTCCCGAATGGCACAAACTGGGGCATATCTATAAGTAAGGAACCCGTTGGGGCACGGCCGCGCAACGGCCACAAGCGATGAACGGAGGCATAAGCCGCACAGTACACAGAGACATCCGCCGCCAGCGCAATCAGTACCCCAACAGCATGCGGCGCCGTGATGTCATCGGCAGACAAGGAGGACGCCACCATGAAGAAAAAGACCCTATCGATCCTTTCCCTTTGCATCGCCCTCTTTGCCGCGTTTGCCCTTGTCGGCTGCGGCGGGAGCGCATCGGGCGGGGGCGGCAGCGCCGCTAAGAGCGAGAGCAAAGAAAAGGCCCCCGTTGCCAAGAAGACTGACTTCATTTGGTTTAAGGTCGAGATGCCCGAGGGCGTTGGCGTAAGCGACTCCGCTGGCAAGAATGCCGACAGGGTCCAGCTCACCTTCCCCGAAGACGAGAACGGTTCGGCCGATCGCTTTATCCCCGTTTGGAAAAAAGCGCTGACGGCAGAGGAATCCCACGCCGACCAGGCAGAAAAGAAAGGTGATACGTTCCAGTGGAAGGATGGCGGGTCCGTCGAGTATAACGGCAGGACGTGGCTCGTCGGAACGTACGAGGACAACAGCGGCGTCTCAACCCTTCTCTTTACCGACGTTGAGCCGGGAAGCGTCTACGTCCTCATCTCGAACTTCGATCTGCATAAGAAAGAAGCCGAGGCGCTCCTCAACTCCATCGAGTTTCCCGATGACATGGCGAAGGCAGTTGCCGAGGCACGCGAAGTCGAGATTTCGAGCATCGAGATCAAGCATTAGGGGCTCGCACGCAGCATCGCGTGCGCATTCATTAAATGATCGGACGCCCAGCCAGGGGAGGATTGGATCGGCCGACCCTCCCCTCTTTTACGCCCGAGCATATTGCCACTTGTCGGCGCAAATCAGGCCCCCAGAATGGGACACATGGCCCACCTGAACGAGCCGCCCGCGCGTACAGTAAAGGCAGGTAATCCATGGGCGGTTACAGATCGAGGAGGACACGACCATGAAAAAGAAGGCCTTTGCGATTCTCACCCTCTGCATCAGTCTCTTTGCCGCAGTTGCCCTGGTGGGCTGCGGTGGCAGCGGCGGCGCTACCGGAAGTGGCGGTGGCGGCGGAGCAGAAAAACCAGCCGTGGATATGAGGACCGACTTCATTTGGTTTAAGGTCGAAGTCCCCGAGGGCGTCGAAATCACGGACGTCGCAGGCGATACCGCCGACAGGGCCCAGTTTAAGTTCACCGAGAGCGAGCATGCCAGCGACCGCTTCATCCCCGTCTTCGATCCTGACAAGAACGCCGATGAACTGTTTGACTACGAGGCAAAGTGGAAGGCCAACTCCGGATGGACCGAGAGCGATCCCGTTAAGTACAACGGCAAGACCTGGCGCAGCGCCTACTTTACGCACTCGGGCGGCGTGACGACCGAGTACTTCACTGACGTTGACGGCGGCAGTGTGTACGTACGTATCGACAATGTCGAGGAGCACAAGGACGCCGTCGAGACCATGATGAAGTCTCTGGAGTTTGCCGACGACATCGCCAAGGCCAAGACCGAGGCCATGGACGTCAAGCTCGAGGATATCGAGATCAAGCGCTAAGCGACTGGCGAGCACAACGGGAAACACGGACGCAGTGCAAACAAGCGACGGTATCCCAGCGCTTCGTACCCAGGGAGGGCCGGTAAGCCGACCCTCCCCATTCTTATGCCGGTAGCCGACGAACGCAGGATGCTGGGCTCCAAAACCATCCCAGACGTGATAACAGCACAAATAGACAAGTGCCCCAACACGTCCGCCCGCCGATTTATAGCGCCGCGCAGGCAATTTAAACCGGCGTCTTTAAACATCTGGGCAGTATAGTGACCAAAACAAGTGCATAACCGCACCCTGCGAACGGAGGAGATATGACCGAACACCATGCCATCAGCCGCCGAGCGTTTACGCTGGGCCTAGGGCTTGCGGCGTTGTCACCACTTGCAAGCCTGCCTGAAACCGCAGCGCCGGGCATTCCCCTGCGAACGGCATTTGCAGACAACACACCCGCACCGTCGGACAGCCTCGACAATTTCGTCATTCGCCTTCGCCCCGCGGGCTATTTTCGCACCGCGAGCGTCAACCAAGACGGCAACGTTCGCGGCAACGTCTGCCACCTGTTTAACGACGGCACGTCCAGCAAGCTCATCCTTGAGAACGTAACGACCAAGAATGACGATACAAACTGGTATGCTATCCGCACCTTGCTCAATTTCGAAGAGCATAAAAAGACGGGCTACAGCATTTGGTCGGTCGACGACGACTCGGACAAAGATGGAAAGGTCATCCACGTATGGGGCGGCGAGTATGACAACAAGCCCAGCCGCGCTTTTGCGTTCGAACGTCAATCAAACGGAACCTATATCATTCGAGACCGCACGGTCGAGAAAGAAACCGAGAAAAAAGACATTAAGTACCTGGCAATAGAATCGGACGGCAAAGACCAGGACAACAATAAGATCTGCCATAAGAGTAAGAGCATTCCGTGGGAGCTAGAACTTGTCGGTTACGACATGGGCAAGATCAATACCACAGTTAGAAGTATCGACTGGACCACGTATAGCAGCTACGTCGACGGACCATGCTGGATGAAATACGTCGACGACAACAAGTACCTCGACGAGCTGAGTATCCCGGGCACGCATGATTCGGGCACCTGCAGCGTGGACAACGACACCGAGCCCCAATCCTCACAAGCAAAGTGCCAGCAGGATTACATCCCGACGCAGTTGCTCGAAGGCATTCGCTATTTTGATATCCGACTCGGAAGGAACGACGAGAACGGCGACCCCGGTATCGACCATGGAAGATGCTACCTGCTCAAAAAAGACGGGGGCTTTATGCATCTCTCCGATGTCATCGGTTACTTCAAAACATTTTTGAACGAAAACCCGTCAGAAGCGCTCATCATGCTTGCGTCACGAGGCAACGACGAGGCTACCGACGAAAGCGTTACGACGGCTTTCGCCAA
>USBA01000154.1 GCA_900552735.1 uncultured Collinsella sp.
CGGTGCACGTTGTCGGTCTGAGCGGTGGCCTTGATGTCGCAGATCTCGTCCCAGATGGTCTCCCACAGCTCGGCGAAGCGACGGTGGATGGACATGTGGTCCTCATCATCGAAGCCAGCGACGAACTCGTAGGGCTCGTAACCCATGCCGTGGAAGAACTCGTGGAGCTCTTCGTCGGAGATGCGGGACAGGATGGTCGGGTTGGCGATCTTGTAGCCGTTGAGGTGCAGGATCGGCAGGACGATGCCGTCGGTCGCCGGGTTCACGAGCTTGTTGGACTGCCAAGAGGTCGCGAGCGGACCGGTCTCGGACTCGCCATCGCCCACCACGGCCACGGCCAGCAGGCTCGGGTTGTCCATAACGGCGCCGTAGGCGTGGCTGAGCGTGTAGCCGAGCTCGCCGCCCTCGTGGATGGAACCGGGCGTCTCGGGCGCAAAGTGGCTCGGGATGCCGCCGGGATAGGAGAACTGGCGGAAGAACTTCTGCAGGCCGGCCTCGTCATTGGTGATGTCGGGGCGAATCTCGCGGTAGGTGCCGTCGAGCAGCGACTGAGCAGTACCGGCGGGGCCACCGTGACCAGGGCCCATCAAGAAGATAGCATTCTGGTTGTGGTCGGCAATGAGACGATTGACGTGACCAAACAGGAAGTTGATGCCGGGCGTGGTGCCCCAGTGGCCAACCAGGCGGTGCTTAACGTCCGGACGACCGAAGTCGCGCGTCTCGCCGGTCTTCTCGTCGACAAAGTCGGGGCGCATTAGCGGGTTAGAGCGAAGGTAGATCTGACCGACGGACAGATAGTTCGATGCGCGCCAATACAGGTCGACGCCCTCGAGCTCGGAAGCCGGCACCTCGTGGCCCAGCTTTTGCCACGGCGTCCCCAGTGTTTTAGCCATTGTTTATGTCCCTTCGCTGTGCGGTCGCCCTCCGATACGGCAACCTTTCGTTGGGACTAGTATATTTGCTAAAACGTTTTATCATGGTGAAAAAACGTTTTATCACCCTTATCAATCCCATCGATTAGCAAAACGCGACATTCACCTGCGGCATTGCCCGTCACAGGTGCTCCACATTCGGTCTCTGCAAACTGATAAACGTGTTTAGTTGTGTTTAGTAAGCTCGAGCACGCTGTCCTTAACGATAAGCTCCGGCTCCAGAACGACCTCTTCGGCACGCCTGCCGCCCCTACCGGCAAGACGCTTGGACATGCAGCCAAAAGCATGCTCCGCAAGGACACCAGGATCCTGCTCAATCGCGGTCAGCGCCGGCTCAAAGAGAACGTCGGCCGCCGAGTTGTCATAGCTCACCACCGAGATATCGCCCGGGATGCTCTTCCCCATCTCGTGCAAGCGCTTGAGCAGACCGAGGGCGATGTTATCCGAACTTGCGAACACAGCGGTGGCATCAGTTGCGAGCACCGCCTCCGAGGCCTCATAGGCACTCGGAATGTAGTACTCGCTCTCAAACTCCAAACGTGCGTCGATAGGCAGGCCAACCTCGCGCAGCGCGCGCTCATAGCCGGCAAGTCGCTTACGCCCCGTATTGGAACGGCGCGCGTTAACCAAGCAGGCAATGCGACGGTGGCCCTGCTCGATCAGATAGCGAGTGGCCATGTAGCCACCCATCTCGTGGTCGAACATCACCTTGTCGCACTCGAGCCCCTCAATGGCACGGTCGACCATCACGGCCGGGATGGGCAGGTGGCTGACTTCTTCGCGCAGGGCGCGGTCGTCGGAGAACTCGTCACCCACCACCAGGAAGACGCCATCAACGCCGCGCGTCACCAGCTGGCGCAGCAGCTCCAGATCGTCATCGGCGCTTCCACCCGAGCTGGTAATGAAGAGCGCATAGCCATCCTCGCGGCAGCGCTTTTCCAGGCTACCGGCGAGCGAGGCAAAAAAGCGGCTCTCGATGTTAGGGACGATAAGGCCCAGCGTGCGCGACTCGCGCATGACCAAACTACGCGCAATCTGGTTAGGAACATAGTGGTTGCGCGCCGCGACCTCCTTGATGAGTTTGCGGTTTTCTTCCGAGATGCGACAGGGCCGATTATTGAGCACAAGCGAGACCGACGAGGGGGAAAGCCCCACCTCCTGGGCGATCTGCTTGAGGGTGACTTTGTTGGCCATCTCGCTCCTTCCGGGTTTACGCGCAATCTCTTGAAAGTATAGCGACTACCCCTCTACCTCGGTGATAAACACTTTATCAATCCGGTAGACGGCTGTTTTATCGCCGCCAGCGCACCAAATCCGTCCAGGTGGGGTATATTGCAATCGATTGATGACAACAACCACCAAAAGGCGGATATTCGTATGCACGAGAACGACTTTTTTAACGAGGACCTGCTGTGCGCGCTTGCTGGCGTTGCCGGCGAGGACAACGTGCTGATGAGCGAGCCCATGCGCGAGCACACCACGTTTAAGATCGGCGGCCCGGCCGACGTCTTTGTCACGCCCGATACCGAGCAGGGCCTCGTCGCCACGCTCGACACCTGTTATCGCTGCGACCTGCCGCTCACCATCGTGGGCAACGGCTCCGACCTGCTCGTCGGCGACAAGGGCATCCGCGGCGTTGTCGTGGCGCTGGGCGAAGGTCTCTCCAACATCACCGTCGACGGCACGCACGTCACGGCGGCAGCCGGCGCGCTGCTTTCCGATGTCGCCGCGGCGGCAGCCGAGGCCGGCCTCACCGGCATGGAGCCCATCTCGGGCATCCCCGGATCGGTCGGCGGCGCCTGCTACATGAACGCCGGTGCCTACGGTGCCTGCATGGCCGATGTGCTGGAGTCCGTGCGCGTCTACAAACCCGCTCGCCAGCTCGACGACGGCACCCGCGGCAGCGGCAATATCATTGAGTTCGATGTCGATGAGCTCAACCTGGGCTATCGCAAGAGCCGCATTGCCGACGACGGCTTCATCGTGCTTTCGGCCACCTTCAATCTCGCTCCGGGCAACGCCGCGATGATCAAGGCCGACATGGACGACTACCGCCAGCGCCGCGAGGACAAGCAGCCGCTCGACATGCCGAGTGCCGGCTCCACTTTCAAGCGCCCCGAGGGCTACTTTGCCGGCAAGCTCATCATGGACGCCGGCCTGCGAGGACACGCCGTTGGCGGCGCGCAGGTGAGCGAGAAGCACTGCGGCTTCATCGTCAACGCCGACCACGCCACCGCCGCCGACGTCGACGAACTCATCCGCCACATCCAAACAACCGTCAAAGACCAATTCAACGTAGACCTAGAACCCGAAGTCCACCGAGTAGGCGAATTCCTCTAAATCAGAACCACCCTTAAAAAGGGTGGTTTGCTCTTAGGGTATAACCCACGGGCCCCGGGCTCGCGTCTAAAGGCGCGGGCCCGGACTTCGTCCAGGCCTAGTGCATCTTGACCCGTGGCGCGCCGGTCGAACCGGCGGGATCACCCCCTCTTGAAGGGGTCCTCGTACTCCTTCACGCTCAGCTTGTCCAGCGCGATGTCGTGGGACTCCTGCTCCCTGATGTACTTGGCGATCGTCGCCTCGTTCAGGCCGACGGTGGACACGTAGTAGCCCTCCGCCCAGAACTTCCTGTTGCCGAACTTGTACTTGAGGTTGGCGTGCCTGTCGAATATCATCAGCGAGCTCTTCCCCTTCAGGTAGCCCATGACGCTCGCGACGCTGTACTTCGGCGGGATCGCCAGCAGCACGTGCACGTGGTCTGGCATCAGGTGCCCCTCGATTATCTCGATCCCCTTGTACTCGCACAGCTTCCTGAGGATCTCCCCTATGTCGCTCCTGATTTGGTTGTAGATCACTTTGCGCCTATACTTCGGCGTGAACACGATGTGGTACTTGCACATCCACTTCGTGTGGGAAAGGCTGTAGGCCTTCTGGGCCATGGCGACCACCCCTTCGACTCGAATTCTTGACGGCCTGAACAATCGTCAATATCGGTCGGAGGGGTGGCTTTGTAAAGCCGTTTGTCTCCACCCGCGTAGCGGGTGGTTTAAAGCTGGCCGCTGCGCGGCCAGCAGACTAAAGTCTTGAATCAAAAAACCGCCCCGTATGGAGCGGTTTTACCCTTTATATATCGAGCGCCTCGGCCATCGCTGCCGTAGTGATTGCCGTGGTTCCACAGCAACTGCCCACCATTGCGGCACCGGCATGTCTCCATTCGATGCATGCGCGCGCGAAAGCTTCGGGGTTCTCGTGCCATACGGGGCCATCCTGAGTCTGGACCGGATCGCCCACGTTGGGACGCACCGTGACGGGAGTAGTCGCCGATGCAACCATCCTGGGCACCGCCGCGTTCGCGGCCGCAAGCGAACAGCAATTAACACCAACCGAGTTTGCGCCGTGTTTTTCGGCGTACAAAACGGCTGCCTCGATGTTGAGGCCATCGCCCAACAGGTCGCCTTTATCGTCAACGACAAAACTCACCAGGACAGGCATACCGTCGGCGGCATCTCGGGCGCCGGCAAGCATGGGCTGCAAATTACGGATAGACGTCACCGTCTCGATCAGCAGACCGTCAACACCAGCATTGAGCAAGGCGTGCGCTTGTTCGCGCGCAATGCCTCGGATTTCACGATACTCGGCAGAGTCCTCGGCAAAATCATCCTCGCGGCTCCACACATCTCCGTTATAT
>USBA01000155.1 GCA_900552735.1 uncultured Collinsella sp.
CGCCTGCGGCAATGACGATCAGCAGAAGCAGCACCAAGAAAACCTTGAGGCCCGTGTGGCGATGGCGACGACGGACCTTGGCCTCCTTGCGGTCCTGCTGAACCATCTCGGACTCGGACAGGGTGAAGAAGCCGGTGTCCGAGGGGTCGGGCATAAATTGACCGGTAGCACCCGTGGGGTCGAGCGGGTCGACGGCGGGAGCATCCATCGCGGGAGCCGGCGCCGTGGCCATGGCCGTCTGGGCCGAAAGAGCAGCGAGGGAATCGTGCACGCGGGCAAGCTCGTCGGCCTGCTCGGGCGTGAGCTGGTAGATACCGTCGGCGGTGGCGGCGTTAAAGGCATCGAGCGCGTCAGAGGGACGACCGGCGGCAGAGAGCGCCTGGCCCATGCCGGCGTTAAGCGCACGCGTGTCATCGCGCGGACCGGCAAAGTCGATGGCCGTGCGGTAGGTCTCTACGGCGTCTGCCGGACGGCCGAGCTTAATGAAGCAGCGGCCAAGATCGCCAAGAGCGGCGGCGGGAGCCGGGTTGGCACCATCGATGGCGGCCTGACGGAAGGCAGTACCGGCGTTGGCATAATCGCCCGACTGGAACAGGGCGTTGCCCAGACCCAGATAGGCCTTAAACGGCGTGGCATAGGATGCATCCTGCGTTGCAGCGGAGAAAGCCTGGGCTGCGGTCACATAGTCACCCACGGCAGCAAGCGCCTTGCCGCGGTTGGTAAGCAGCGCGCCGCGCTTGCCATAGGTACCGTCGTTGAGGGCGGCGGCGTAGGCCTCGGCGGCCTCGGCATACATGCCCAGGTGCATCAAGGCGTTGCCGCGCAGATGGTCGGCCTCGCCCATAATCTCGCTGGGGGTCTTTGCCGCACCGAGCATCTGGGCGGCAGCGGAATAATCACCCGCGCGATAAGCGGCGCGGCCCTGTTGGATCAGCTGGCTATTCAAGGAAGTCCCCTTTACTCGTGAACGATCTCGACATGGACGATCTCGTCGCCGGCACGCAGCTGCGAAATCACATCGAGACCCTCGACCGTGGTACCAAAGACGGTGTAACCGGAATCGAGGTTATGCTGGGCACCCAGGCAGAAGTAGAACTGCGAACCCGCGGAATCGGGGTCCATGGAGCGTGCCATGGCAAGGGCGCCATCGACATGGCTGTTGCGCGGATTGGTGGCAAACTCGCCCTTGATGCAGTAGCCGGGGCCGCCGGTACCGGGCATGCCGTCGGGGCCCTCAAGACCGGCGGCGACATCGGCGCCGGACATATCGCGGGTATTGGGGTCGCCGCCCTGGATCACAAAACCGGGCACATAGCGATGGAATTTAAGGCCGTCGTAAAAACCCATCGTGGAAAGCTCGCAGAAGTTCGCCACGTGGATGGGGGCGCCCTCGCCGTCAAACTTGACCTTGATGGTGCCCTTCGACGTCTCGATCACCGCGCACTCATCGCCGGCAAGCTGATACTCGGGCGTGTAGAGCTCTTTCTTAAAACCAAACATGTGGTTCCTTCCTCGTGCGTTTAAAGCATATTTGGTCAAATTGTAGCAATAAGCACGGGCTTCCATCAATTGCGCACGCAGGTTATGCCGCCGGAGGGCAACAAATTACGAACGTTGCTGCGGTCTCCATGCGCTCACGTTGGCGTCGTACTGGTTAAGCGCGCTGTTGCCGCCTTGTGCGATGGGCGCCAGGATCTCGCTCTGACGGGCGCTCAGCGACTCGCCGTCGGGAATGGACAGCGAGATATCCCAGCTCTGGCAGATCACGTCGACACGCTCGTACATCCACTGGGCAAGCTGCTTTAGATGATCGATGTCCTCCGCATAGACGGTGTCGTCCTGAACCTTGAGGTTATTGAGCTCATCCTGGGTCTTTTTAATCTGATCGCGCAGGGCATAAGCGCTCTGCGACAACTCCTGGCGGGTGGAGAGCGGCGTACGCAGATAGCCGTTATTAAACGAATCGATGACCTCGCCGATCTGATCATCGTCGCTGTACGACACGATGGTCTGGTACAGGCCATCGAGCCTGGCGTAGAGCTGGTCGTCGGTTAAGACGGTCTCCTCCTGAACGACCTCGGACGCATCCTCTTGCTTGGACTCTTTCTCGGTGGCCTCGCCCTTTTGGCGCGACGGGAAGGTGGTCTTGGCGGCCCGGCCAAACTGGTCGTAGAAGCCGGGCATGACGCCCATAGGATCGGCAGTCACAAACCAATACGCACCACCGCACACGGCGGCGAGCACCGCGATGACGATAAGCGGTTTGGGGATATGGCGCTTGTGCTTGTGATAGGCATCCTCGTCGGGATGGACCTTGCGCTTGGCCTTTTGCTTTTTGGGCTGGACATCATCGCGCAGGGACACCGGTGTGGGGATATCGACCTTGGGGATGCCAAAGTCCTTATCGAAGGCAGGCAGCACGCAGGTCTCGTTGGGGTCGGCGGCATCCGAGAGCACCGCGGCGGCAGAGGCCGGCGCATGGGGCACCTCGGTATCGATCTGCTCCTGCGTCAAGCGCGGAAAGCCGGCCGTGCGGCCTGCTGCCAGATCGGATGCAGCCGCGTCTTTGGAAAGGATGCCCGGGGCGGGGCGCCCGCACTTGGGACAGGTGCGATCATGCGGGGACAGGCGTGCGCCACAACCATCGCAGAATACGAACTCGGTATGCTCGGGACCGTCGCCCGGACCAACGTATGCGTTGCAATAGGGGCAGAACGAGGCGCCGTCCTCTATGGTCTTAAGGCAATGCGGGCAGATCACGGCTTCCTCTTTTCGGAGCAATTCATACAGTCGAAGTTAGAGCATAGCATCGCCACGCCCCCACAGGAGCAAGGCACCAATTCAACATCGCCAGAAAAATCATCCCCGGGGCGACTGGGACTAGGCTTTATTTGCGGGCTTTTTCTTCTTGCTCGGCATCGAGACCTTAATGCCCTGGGCGGACTTGGTCACACGCGAGCGAGTGACGCCCGTGCCCTTCTTTTTCTTGGGCTGGGCCTTTTCCACACCCTCGAGCGCGCGAACCTCGGCCTCGCGAGCGGTGCGCTCCTCACGGCGCTGCGCCATATCGGCGGCGACGCGCTTGGCAAAACGTTGGGCAGTTGAGCCCGTCGAGCTCACCTTGCCGCCACCGCGACCCAGACGGACGCGAACGCCACGGCCAAAGCCGGTGGCAGCATGGCGACGACGCGGCTCGAGCGAATCCATCATCGTGGCGAGCTTAAAGAACACCGTGCAGGTAAAGACGACGATCGCCAGTAAGATAACGGCCTCGCCCATCGACAGGTTGGCGATGGACAGCAGCTCCGGGAATCCGATAACACCCGCCAGGATGCCGACGACAACAAATACAAAGAGCACCACGCGCAAGGGTGTGAGCGGCTGCGAGATGCGCCAGATCAGGCTCACGCTCGCCGCGCACGACGTAAGCAGGCACATGGTCGAAAGCGTGAGCTGGTTAAAGCCGAACACGCGCGCCACAAAGATATCGAGCGCCGCAGCCATAATAACCGCCAGCGACGCCGGCAGCGCACGCTTGAGCACGTTGGTCAAGAATGACCCCTTCACGCGGGCGTTGTTGGGCTCCAAACCCAGCACAAAGCCCGGCGCGCCGATGCAGAAGAAATTGATGAGCGTCATCTGGATCGGCTCGAAGGGATACGGCGGAAACGCGATACACAGTGCCGCCAAGCCCATCGAGAACAGCGTCTTGGTCAGAAACAGCGCCGCAGAGCGCTGCAGGTTGTTGATGGAGCGACGGCCCTCGGCCACCACGGCGGGCATCGAGGCAAAATCGTTGTCGACCAGCACGATTTCGGCCACGTTGCGCGCGGCATCGGAACCGGCGGCCATGGCCACGGAACAGTCGGCTTCCTTGAGCGCCAGCACGTCGTTGACGCCGTCGCCCGTCATGGCAACGGTATGGTCGCGACGCTTGAGCGCCTGCACGAGTTCGCGCTTCTGTTGCGGGGTCACGCGACCAAAGACGTGATAGCGGTCAACCGCCGCATCAATCTTGGACGGCGTATCGAGCGTCGTGGCGTCGACGTAGGCATCGGCCCCCGGAACGCCCACCACGCGCGCAATCGACGACACCGTGCGTGGGTCGTCGCCGCTAATCACGTTGAGGGTCACGCCCTGCTCGTTAAAGTAGCCGATGGTCTCGGCGGCCGAGGAGCGGATCTCATCGCGAATGGTCACAAAGCCCACAGGCTCTGCCTCGCCCAACATATCGCCGTCGGGCGTAAAGCCGTCCACACGGGCCACCACAAGCACGCGGCAGGTATCGGCGAGCTCGGCCACACGGTTCTCGACCTGCGCAAAGGCGCGCTCCGAAAGCACAAATTGCGCCGCGCCCATCACATAGGAGCCCTGCGAAAACGACGCACCGCTCCACTTTTTGGACGACGAGAACGGAATGACAGACAGCGGCTCGGACACCTCGACCGGACGATCGGCGTAGTAGTTGAGCAGCGCCTGGCAGGTCTCGTTGGCATCTGCCGAGGTCGCACGTGCCACGTTGGCAAGCGCAAAATCGAGCACCGTGGTCTCGACGGGGACAGATACCTCGCTCTCCCCCGCGCCCATGCCAACGCCCTCAACAG
>USBA01000156.1 GCA_900552735.1 uncultured Collinsella sp.
CAACCTCGCCGTCGCTGCAGGCGGGAACGTCATCGGACTCAACGCCCAGCACCTCACAGACGCGTTCGGCGACATCGATCTTGGACGGCTCGGCGATCACGCGGTCCGAGAGCTCCAGCAGCTCCTCGGGATGCAGATTGACCACGCATCCGGTCACGACCACATAGGGCTCGTTTGGATAGGCCAGCGCATGGCGAACGGCCTTACGGGTCTTGGCCTCGGCCTCGCCCGTAACGGCACAGGTGTTAATGACGATCAGCTCAGCATCCTGAGGCTCCACCATCGCAAAGCCCAGGCGCATTAGATCGGCAGTGATACGGTCGGACTCAACCCGGTTGACACGGCAGCCGAGGTTGACGACAGAGATATGAGGTGCGAGCACGCGGGCTCCTTAATCGAGGATGTCGTCGAGGGCACTCTTGATACGGTCGGTCACCGACTTCTTACCGGATGCGACGTCATCGCCCATCTCGTCGGCAAAGGCGCGAAGCAGCTCGCGCTGCTTATTGGAAAGGTTCGTGGGGACGACCACACGCAGCTGCACGATCAGACGACCGCGCGAACCGCCACCGCCGATACGCGGCATGCCGTAATTGTTGACGCTCACGGTGTCGCCGTACTGGGCGCCAGCGGGGACGCACACCTTGACGACCTCGTCAGGCATAATGCCCTCGACCTCGATCTCGCATCCGAGCGCAGCCTGCGCAATCGAGATATCGCTCACGAGGTACAGGTCGTCGCCGTTGCGCTTAAAACGCTCGTGGTCGGCGACGCGCACGTTGACGATCAGGTCGCCCGACGGCTCGCCGCGAAGGCCGGCCTCGCCAAAACCGCTCACGCGCAGCTGGCGACCGGTCGAAACGCCGGCGGGAATATCGATATCGATCTTTTCGTGCGAAGGCGTGCGGCCCTGACCGTCACAGGTCTCGCAGGGATGGTCGATGACCGTGCCTTCGCCGTGGCAGTCGGGACAGGGCGAAGAGGACTGAACCTGGCCCAGGAAAGAACGCTGGACCGTCGTCACATAGCCCGTGCCGTGGCAGCGGCTGCACTGCTTTTCCTGTGCGCCCTCGGCCCTACCGGTGCCGTTGCAATCCTCGCAGGGGGCAAGGCGGTCATAGCTGATCGTCTTTTTGCAACCGAGTGCCGCCTCCTCAAGGGTCACCGAAAGGGAGATGGCCATATCGCGGCCGCGACGACGCTCACGGCGATTTCGGGCGCCACCGCCGGCACCGCCGCCAAAGAACGACGAGAAGAGGTCGTCCATGCCCATGCCACCAAAGATATCGTTGATGTCGACATAGCCAGAGCCACCGGGGCCGTCCGCGGTGCCGTAACGGTCGTAGTTAGCACGCTTCTGCTCGTCGGAAAGAACGGAATACGCCTCGTTGAGCTCTTTGAACTTGGCCTCGGCCTCGGGGTCGTCCGAAACGTCCGGGTGTACGGTACGGGCCTTCTTTAGAAACGCGCGCTTAATCGTCCGCGCGTCGGCATCCTTGTCGACGCCAAGTACCTCGTAGTAATCCCTATTTTCCGACACGACCGAATCCTTCCGACTTTCATTATTGTCACAGTGCGTCCTATACCCAAGCTGGGCCGGCCGCAAACAGAGGGGTTGATGTTATTGCATTGCGTAGGGCGAAAGCATGGCACGTTGCGAGCAGCTCGCAAACCAAACCGACACGAGCGCAAACATAAATCCGTTGGCAAAACCGTTGGCAAACTGCATCGCGCCGCGCTTCCACCACAGCAGGCTGCGGTGCAGCACGCCGTCCGAGACCACCATGAACAGGCCCATGGCAAACGGAATAAAGCACATCACGGCAAAGGCCGAGAACACGCCCGAGATGGCCGACAGCACCAAAAACGGTGCCACGATGCCCATCAGGTAAAAACCGGTACGGGCCTTGCCCTCCAGACGCTCGGCCTCGACATGAGCGCGGCCGACCAGATCGCCACCCGAGGCACCGTTGGTGCCGGCGTGACCCATGCCGCCAATGCGGACCTCGTCGCCATCGTGCGTACCGGCAGGAAACTCAATCGTCTGCTCGGAGGTCACACGGACACGGCCGCTGCCGCCGCAATCGGGGCAGGGGTCGGCGACGACCTTACCGGAACCGCCGCACTCGGGGCAGACCGACTGAAACGTGCCGGCACCGAACAGGAAGGACAGGTCGACATCGATGTGGCCGCGACCACCGCAGCTCGGACAGGTATGTGCATGCTCGGACGAAACAGAACCCGAGCCGCCACAGTGGCCACAGGTATCGAAGCGCGTATAGCGGACGGTCTTGCGGGCACCGCCCTTGGCCTCCTTAGCGTCGAGCTTGATATCGACGACCACGTTGGCGCCGTTCTCGGGATTATAGGCAGCCTGCCCGCGACGCGGCTGGCCCCAGGCGCCACCAAAGGGAAAGCCGCCCTCAAAGGGATTGCCATAGCCTGCGCTGCCGGCGTAGCCGCCGCCATAGGGCGAAGCCGTAGGAGCGCCGGCGAAGGGGTTGCCCGAGCGCATGGCGTCGTAGCGCGCACGCTTCTGCTCGTCCGAAAGCACGGCGTAGGCCTCGGAAACCTCTTTAAACTTTTCCTCGGCATCAGGTTCTTTGTTGACGTCCGGATGGAGCTTGCGGGCCTTTTGCTGGAAGGCCTTCTGTATATCACGCGAGGTGGCGTCCTTGGAGACACCCAAAATCTCGTAGTAATCTTTTTCGTTCATCGTCGCCATGCGCGGCAACCTCCTGCTCACAGCAGCGTATATATTGCGGTAATTCTACCCGAGCGGCCTAAGCTAGACCCCAAAACAGCTCGAACAGAACATTTCCATCGAGCCAGCCCAAGTGGGTCGGCGCCAGACGGGCAAGGGATCGACCTGTGATGACGTCGGGCGAGGTAACGGAGCCCACATAGGGATCGTCGGCGTCTGACACCCAGACGGCAAGTCCAAGTTCAAGGGCGCGGTCGCAGGCTGCTGCCAGTTCGTCCACGGGGATCACGTCCGCCGCGCGAACCAGCAGGTCGGACCCCACGCCACGTGTCATGCGGCAGGCGAGCATCAGGTCCTCGGCCACCGCCTCACGCCGCGAAAGATACTCGGCCTCAAAAGTCACCGCGGCATCGTCGCGTTGCACCAAGCGCACGCGATACGCATCGCCGCGAGCAGGCACGTCGGGAAACAGCCCGGCCAAGCGATCGAAATCCTCGGCGTCGAGCATACCGGCGGCAGAGCGGCCCAAGCCCAGATAGCCCCGTCCTGTCCAATAGGCAATGTTGTGGGCACACTCATGTCCGTCGAGCGCGTAGCTTGCCACCTCATACGGGTGATAGCCGGCCGCACCCAGGCACTCACGCGCCGCGTCCATGCACGCAGCCTGAAAATCCTCGTCGGGCTCGAGCGACTCGTCGCGACACGCCATGTGGTAGAGCGGCGTGCCCTCCTCGAGCGTGAGCGGGTACACCGACACATGATGCGGCGCCGCCGCCAGCACGCCATCGAGCGTGCGTTGCCAGCTTACGGCGGTCTGCTCGGGAAGTCCGCACATCAGGTCGCAGGACACATCGAGCCCAGCGTCCTTAACCGTCGTGATGGCAGCGAGCGCCCGATCGGCATCGTGAATACGGCCAATCGCAGCAAGCTCGGCGTTGTCAAGGGTTTGAACTCCCAGAGAGACGCGTGTGACACCGACCTTGGCAAGCGCAGTGGCAAGCCCGGCGGTCAACGACTCGGGATTGGCCTCGCAGGTAAACTCAACGGGCTTGCACCACATGCAAATACGCCGGGCAAGCTCCACCAGACGCTCTCCTGCCAGCGACGGCGTACCGCCGCCAACATAGACGGTGCGGACCTGCGCAAGCGCGCCTGCGTCGCCAAAGGCATCGAGGCGCGCATACAGTTGCTCAAAATAGACATCGAGCGCAGCACTCAGGTCGCACGAAGCAAAACTGCGTGAGTCAAAGTCGCAGTATCGGCACTTTTGGGCGCAAAACGGCACGTGGACGTACAGCGCGGTAACGGCCACCGTTAGGCCTCCAGCGGATGAGCGGGCACCGACTCGCCGGCGGCAAGCGCGGCCTCGCAGGCCACCACATCGCGCTCGATATCATCGACCAATGCCATGAACTCCTCGTATGTGGAGCAGCGCACCACCTGCGCGCGCCAGGCGGCGGCATGGGGCATGCCCTTAAGATACCAGCTCGCGTACGTGCGGGCACGTGACATAAGCGGCAACAGCTCATGCGTGAGCGTCAGGTGCTCGCGCAGGGCATCCAGGCGCTCGACCGAGCTACGCACCGGTACTGGCGTGCCATCGAGTGCAAGGGCTCGAGCATCACCGAACACCCAGGGGTTGCCATAGATACCGCGCGCGATAAACACGGCACTGGCGCCCGAGTTGCGCAGGCGTTCCGCCGCATCCTCGGCGCAGAACACATCGCCCGAACCGATAACGGGAATCTCGACGGCGTCGGCCACCTCATCGACGACCGACCAATCGGCCTGGCCCGTATAGAGCTGCGTGGCACAGCGGCCGTGCACCGCCACCGCAGCTGCCCCTGCCCCCTCGAGCATCTGGGCAAACGTCGCGGCATTGCGGTCTTC
>USBA01000157.1 GCA_900552735.1 uncultured Collinsella sp.
CTACAAGGACGTCTCCCTGTACTTCCGCCGCGACTGCCAGTTCCACACCGAGGGCGGCGACGTGCTGAACATCAACGAGAAGACCCTCGCCGTCGGCATCTCCCAGCGCACCCAGGCCGCCGCTATCGACATCATGGCCCAGAACATCTTCTGGAACTCCGACTCCAAGGTCGAGCGCATCCTTGCCTTCGACATCCCGGTCTCGCGCGCCTTCATGCACCTCGACACGGTCTTCACCCAGATCGACGTCGATAAGTTCACGATCCACCCCGCCATCATGGGCACCCTGCGCGTCTACGAGCTGACCGCCGGCAAGAACCCGGGCGACGTGAACATCCGCCTGATCGAGGACACCCTCGAGCACGTCCTGGAGGACGCCACCGGCGTCGACCAGGTCAAGCTGATCCCCTGCGGCGGCGGCGACCCGATCGCGGCCTCCCGCGAGCAGTGGAACGACGGCTCCAACACCCTGTGCGTCGAGCCCGGCAAGATCTGCGTCTACGCCCGCAACACCGTCACCAACGACGTGCTGTACAAGGAGGGCCTGGACCTTCTCGTCGTGCCCTCCGCCGAGCTCTCCCGCGGCCGCGGCGGCCCGCGCTGCATGAGCATGCCCTTCTGGCGCGAGGACCTCTAAGTCTTTCCGTTTCCGGTGCGGTCCCCCTACAACCGCACCGGTTTCGCCCGTCAAACGGGCAACACTAATTACTTATGTAATTCATTTCTTCGAAAGGAAACGAACCATGGGTGTTAACCTCTCCGGCCGTAGCTTCCTCAAGCTTCTCGACCTCACCACCGAGGAGATCGAGTACCTGCTCAAGCTCTCCAAGAACTTCAAGGATATGAAGCGCGCTGGCGTTCCGCACCGCTATCTCGAGGGCAAGAACATCGTTCTGCTCTTCCAGAAGACCTCCACTCGTACCCGCTGCGCCTTCGAGGTCGGCGGCATGGACCTGGGCATGGGCGTTACCTACCTCGATCCCGGTTCGTCGCAGATGGGCAAGAAGGAGTCCATCGAGGACACCGCCCGCGTTCTCGGCCGCATGTATGACGGCATCGAGTTCCGTGGCTTTGCCCAGGACGACGTCGAGGAGCTCGCTGCTAAGTCCGGCGTGCCTGTCTGGAATGGCCTGACCACCGAGTGGCACCCCACCCAGATGCTCGCCGACATCCTGACCGTCCAGGAGAACTTCAACTACGACATCAAGGGCAAGACCCTCGTCTTCATGGGCGACTGCAAGAACAACGTTGCTCGCTCCCTCATGGTTGTCTGCTCCAAGCTTGGCATGAACTTCGTGGCCTGCGGCCCCGAGGAGTGCATGCCCGCTGACGACGTCATCGAGGCCTGCAAGCCCATCGCTGAGGCTAACGGCTGCACCATCAAGCTGACCACCGACGTCAAGGACGGCGTCACCGGTGCCGACGTTCTCTACACCGACGTGTGGGTCTCCATGGGCGAGCCTGACGAGGTCTGGGCCGAGCGCATCGCTCAGCTCACCCCGTATCGTGTCACCTCCGAGGTCATGGCTATGGCCAACCCGGGCGCCATCTTCCTGCACTGCCTGCCCAGCTTCCACGATACCAACACCACGATTGGCGCCGAGAAGTGCGAGCAGTTCGGCATCACCGAGCAGGAGGTCACCGACGAGGTCTTCGAGAGCCCCGCTTCCAAGGTCTTCGACGAGGCCGAGAACCGCATGCACACCATTAAGGCTGTCATGTACGCCACGCTCAAGTAAGAGCATCTAGCATCCTGCTCGGGGTGTATTACAGCACACCCCGAGCGGTTTTATCTGGTAAAAATCTCGCATCAAGCGGCAGGCACGGCACGGAAGAGCCGCTTCGGGCGAGATCAGTAAATGATTTATGAAGGGGGGATGAGAACTATGACTGAGACCGCTAAGAAAAAGCGCGGTATGCCTTCATCGTTCACCATTCTTCTTGCTCTGCTGGCAATTGTTGCAGTAATTACCGTTATCGTCTCCGGCACGTCCGGCGGCGCGGTTACTGCCGCCCGTCTGAGCGATTTCTGCACCGCCCCGATTAAGGGCTTCGCTGACGCTCTGCCCGTCTGCCTCTTCGTTATGATCCTGGGCGGCTTCCTCGGCATGATGACCGAGACCGGCGCTCTGGACAACGGCATCGCCGTCCTGGTGCAGAAGCTTAAGGGCAACGAGATCATGCTCATTCCCGTGCTGATGCTCATCTTCTCCCTCGGTGGTACCACCTATGGTATGTGCGAGGAGACCGTTCCCTTCTACGCCCTGCTTGCCGCTACCATGATGGCTGCCGGCTTCGACCCGATGGTCGGTGCCGCTACCGTCCTGCTCGGCGCTGGCTGCGGCTGCCTGGGCTCCACGGTTAACCCGTTCGCCGTCGGCGCTGCCGTCGACGCTCTGACCGGCGTTGGCATTGAGGTCAACCAGTCCATCATCATCGGCCTCGGTGCCGTCCTGTGGATTGTTACCACTGCCATGTCCATCTTCTTCGTCATGAGCTATGCCAAGAAGGTCAAGGCTGACAAGGGTTCCACCATCCTGTCGATGCAGGAGCTCAAGGACGCCGAAGAGGCTCACGGCAAGGCTGCTTCCGAGGTTCACAATGAGGTCAAGCTCACCGGTCGTCAGAAGGGTGTTCTGATCGCCTTTGCCTTCACCTTCGTCGTCATGATCGTCGGCTTCATTCCGCTGGCCGACCTCAACGAGGGCGTCGCCAACTTCTTCGACGCTGGCGCTGTCTACGACGCCGACGGTAACGCCGTCGTCCAGGGCTGGTCTGCCCTGATCACCGGCCTACCCATTGGCCAGTGGTACTTCGATGAGGCTTCCACCTGGTTCTTCCTCATGGCCGTCCTGATCGGTATCATCGGTGGCCTGTCCGAGAAGCAGATCGTTAACACCTTCATCACCGGCGCTGCCGACATGATGTCCGTTGTTCTCGTCATCGCCCTCGCCCGTGGTATCTCCGTCCTCATGGCTAACACCGGCCTCGACGTCTACGTCCTCGACGCTGCCGCCAATGCCCTGGCTGGCCTGTCCGGCGTGATCTTCGCTCCCATGAGCTTCCTGGTCTACTTCGGCCTGTCCTTCCTGATCCCTTCGACCTCTGGTATGGCTACCGTGTCCATGCCCATCATGGGACCGCTGGCTGTCAAGCTCGGCTTCTCGCCCGAGGTCATGGTCATGATCTACTCCGCCGCCATCGGCATCGTGAACCTGTTCACCCCGACCTCCGGCGCCATCATGGGCGGTCTCGCCCTGGCCAAGATCGAGTGGACGACCTGGCTCAAGTTTGCCCTTAAGCTCATCGTCGCTCTCTCCGTCGTCTGCGCCATCATCCTGACCGTCGCTTGCGTGATGCTCTAAGTACCCAACGGGTACCCCACGGAAACCTTGACGATCCTGTAAAGGATCACCTGGTCATCGTCTGTCCGGTGGGGTCAACCCACCGGTAGACTCCTACCTTTAGCCCCCTCCCGTTCCGTGCGCGGGAGGGGGCGCTCTCATGTTGCGCACCGCCCAGAACGACAATTTGTCATTCAAAAGGCAAGGCATGACCAGAAGGTCTATGCCTTGCCTTTTTCATGCCAACTTGTACGTTTTGGACGTCGCTCGCTGACTTATGCTCAACCTGCGACGTTCCCCTTGTTGGTGCAGGGGGAAGCTTGCTCGCTCTGGTGCCCGTTCGCTGGCTTCGGCTCTGCCTGCGATGTTTTCATTGTTGGTGCTGAGTGACTTGTTCCCCGTTCCAAACGAGCTGCCCCGGGTCCCCGGTGGTTGTGGTGAGCGTGTTTGGTTGGTGCCTGTTGATGGTCTGGGTATCGGGGAGGGCGGGCTCCGTTATAATCGCCTAGGACATTAAATGGAAACGGGACGGGAGCCACACATGCGCCAGGGTTTCGACAACGCGAAGTACATCGAGCTGCAGGCTGCTCACATTAAGGAGCGCATCTCGCAGTTTGGTGGCAAGCTCTATTTGGAGTTTGGCGGCAAGCTGTTTGACGACTATCATGCGAGTCGCGTGCTGCCGGGTTTTGAGCCGGACAGCAAGTTCCGCATGCTCAAGAGCATTGCCGACGACGTCGAGGTCATCATCGCAATCAATGCAAACCATATCGAGAAGAACAAGGCCCGTGGCGACCTGGGCATTACCTATGACGAGGACGTCTTGCGCCTGGTCGACCTGTTCCGCGGCAACGGTTTTGCTGTCGCGGCCGTGGTCATCACCCAGTACGCCGGCCAGCCCGCCGCCGACGTCTTCCGCAATCGCCTGAACGCGCTCGGCATTCCCGCCAAGTTGCACTATCCCATCGAGGGGTATCCGCACGATGTCGATCTGATCGTGTCCGACGATGGCTATGGCAAGAACGAGTTTGTCGAGACCACCCGACCGCTCGTTGTGGTCACTGCCCCCGGTCCTGGC
>USBA01000158.1 GCA_900552735.1 uncultured Collinsella sp.
CCGCCGTTGGCCGGAATAATGTCACAGAACAGGTCGCACCAGCGCGTGGTTGTAGAATGCGACAGGACATCGGTAACTATGCCCTGGTCGGCCGGGTCCACAAAGGCGCAGAACTGGTAAACCGGCGCGTCGAAAGCATGCTCAAAAGGCTCCTCGTGATACGAGATTCCGGCATTGTCGGCAGCCGCCACCACGCGCTTGGACAGACGGTTCACAAACGAATTCTCGCCCTGCATGCACAGTGAGTCGTAGCGTCCCTGCGCCACCTGGTCCACAATCACCGCAACGTCGTCCGGATCGATCGGGCAGCTGCGGTAAACGCCGTCAGCGTCAAAACAGTGCTGACCCGAAAGCGTAATGTACGCATCCCAACCCAAGTCGAACAGCCAATCCGGCATCTGGTAGGTCGGGCGACCCGTGGCGATTATGCACGCAATCCCCTGCTCGCGGAAGCTGTCGAGCACCTGCTGCGCCGACGCCGGAATCCGATGGGTCTTAAAGCTCAGCAACGTGCCGTCGATATCGAAAAATGCGGCCTTGATCATCCTTGCCTACTCCTCGCCCTCGAGCTTCTCGCTCGCCTCGAGCCACGCCATCTCCAGCTCGTCCATGGCGGCGTGGGCCTCGTCAATCTTTGCCTGCTGCTCGCCCAGCGCCGTGTAGTTGGTGGGGTCGACCTGGGCCATCGCGGCCTCGGCCTCCTCCACGCGAGCGCGCTGCGTCTCCATCTTGCGCTCGAGCGAGCTCACCTCGCGGCGGAGCTTCTGGCGCTCGGCGTTGGAAAGGCCATTGGGCTGGCCGCTCGACTTGGGCTTTTCGGCCGCAGTTGCCGCGGCACCGGTGTCAAACGTGCCGGTCTTGGCGCTCGGCGCACCCACGGGCTCGCCCTCGGCGGTGGCGTTGCACAGGCGCAGGTACTGGTCGACGCCGCCGGGCATATGCGTCAGGTGGCCGTCGAGTAGCGCCCACTGCTGGTCGGTCACGCGCTCCATCAAGAAGCGGTCGTGCGTCACCAGGATCAGCGTGCCGGGCCAGCCGTCGAGCAGGTCCTCGACAATCGCGAGCATGTCGGTATCCAGGTCGTTACCAGGCTCGTCCAAGATAAGCACGTTGGGCTCGTCCAGGATCGTCAGCAACAGCGACAGGCGACGGCGCTGGCCGCCCGAAAGATCGCCGATGCGGCTCCAGAGCTGCTGGGTCGTAAAGCCCAGGCGCTCGCAGAGCTTCTCGGGCGAAGTCTCCTTGCCGTCGATGACGTAGTACTTCTTATAGTTGCCGAGAACCTCGCGGATCGTGTCGCCCATGTAGGGCTCGAGCTCCTCGAGCTGTTGCGACAGCACGCCGAAGCGCACTGTCTGGCCAATCTTCACGCGGCCGCGCGTGGGCTCAATCTTGCCCTGGATTACATCGAGCAGCGTCGACTTGCCGGCGCCGTTCTCGCCCAAAAGGCCATAGCGGTCGCCCGCACCGATGAGCCAGGTCACATCGTTGAGCACCTGCTTGGGCGCGCCATCGGTATCCGCATAGCCGGCGTCCACGTCGACCACGTCGATAACCTGCTTGCCTAGGCGGCTCACCGCCAGGCGCTTGAGCTCCAGTTCGTCGCGTACAGGCGGTACGTCGGCGATGAGCTCGCGAGCGGCGTCCACGCGAAACTTGGGCTTGGTGGAGCGCGCCTGGGCACCGCGGCTCAGCCACGCGAGCTCCTTGCGTGCCATGTTGCGACGACGCTCCTCGGTAACCGCGGCCATGCGGTCGCGCTCCACGCGTTGCAGAATGTATGCCGAGTAGCCGCCCTCGAAGGGATCGACCTGGCCATCGTGGACCTCCCACATACTGGTGCAGACCTCGTCCAAGAACCAGCGATCGTGCGTGACCACGAGCATGGCGCCCTGACCGCGCTGCCAGCGGGCCTTTAAGTGACGCGCGAGCCAGTTGATGGTGCGCATGTCCAGGTGGTTGGTGGGCTCGTCGAGCATAAGCACGTCGTAGTCGCCAATCAGCAGGCGCGCGAGGTCCACGCGACGGCGCTGGCCGCCCGAAAGCTCGCCCACCGTGCCCTCCCAGGGCACATCGCTAATAAGGCCAGCGAGAATCTGACGTGTACGCGGACTCGACGCCCACTCGTACTCGGGCGTGTCACCGACGACGGCATGATGCACGGTGTCGGTATCTACCAGATGGTCCTTTTGGCCGAGCAATCCGATCGTCGTGCCGCGGCGGTGCGTCACACGGCCGTCGTCGGGCTCCAACGTGCCGGCGAGTACGCTCAGCAGCGTCGACTTGCCGTCGCCGTTTTTACCGACAATACCAATGCGGTCGCCCTCGCCCACGCCGAGCGTCACGTTATCGAAAATATGTTTGGTGGGAAACTCTAGGCTGACGGAATCGCATCCCAAAAGAATCGCCATATGCCCTGCTCCTTCGTAGAAATTCAACGTTGTCCATGATAGCAGCGAAAAGGCGGGGCGCACACGACACAAAAAGGCGGGCCATCTCCCGCAAGAGATGACCCGCCTCTCCAATCAGTCCCGCGGCAACCGTGGCCGCCGCGGGCCTCAAGCATGTCCCGGACTAGGAGAACATGCCGGTGAGGTAATCATTCAGCCGCTTATCCTTGGGCCGTTGGAAAATCTCGTCGGTCTCGTCGTACTCGACCATATCGCCCATGTAGAAGAACGCCGTTCGGTTTGACACACGCGACGCCTGCTCCATGTTGTGCGTCACGATGACGATGGCACGCTCGGCCACAATCGATGACATGAGGTCCTCGATCGCCAGCGTCGAGATGGGATCGAGCGCCGAGCAGGGCTCGTCAAACAAAATCACGTCGGGGTTGAGCGCCAGCGTGCGTGCAATGCACAGACGCTGCTGTTGGCCGCCCGAAAGCGCGTAGGCGCTCTTGTCGAGCTTGTCCTTGACCTCGTCCCACAGTGCCGCACCACGTAGGCTCTCCTCGACCATACGATCAAGCTCGTCGCGGTCGGTGATGCCGTGGCGCTTGGGCGCAAACGTAATGTTGTCGCGAATGGACTTGCGGAAAGGGTTGGGCTGCTGAAACACCATGCCAATGGAGCGACGCAGCTCGTACGTGTTCTCGGTCTTGGTGTTCACGTTGCGCCCGCGGTAGCTGATCTCGCCCTCCACGCGGCAGCCGCGAATCTCGCGATTCATGAGGTTGAGGCTACGTAAGAAGGTCGACTTACCGCAGCCCGAAGGCCCAATGAGCGCCGTGATCTCGCCCTTGTGAAAGTCGAGCGACGTATCGTGCAGCGCATGGTGGTCGCCATAGTACACGTTGACGTCCTTGGTAGAGAGCACGACCTCGTCGCTCACGGCCTTGCCGCTCACGCGAACGCGCTTCTCGCTCTCCCCCACGCTCGACAGGAAGTCCTGGGTCTCGGACGATGCCGCTTCGGTTGCGGTCGTTGCTTTCATCTCGCTCATTCGGCCGTCATCTTCCTTGCCAGTTGCTTGCCCACGATACGGGCAACTACGTTAAACAGCAGCACGCAGATCATCAGCAGTGCGGCGGTACCCCAGACGATCTGCTGGGCCTCGGGGCTGCCCTCGCCGTAAATCTTGTAGATGTGCACGGCGAGCGACTCACCGGGGCGAAACACGTTCCAGGCGCAGGTGGGGCTCGACAGGTTAAAGCTCAAGAAGTTCAGACGCACCGGCGAGCTCATGCCCGAGGTAAAGAGCAGTGCCGCCGCCTCGCCAAACACGCGGCCGGCCGAAAGCACGATGCCCGTCACGATGGCAGGCATGGCCTCGGGAATCAGGATGTGCAGCGTGGCCTCCCAGCGAGTAAGGCCCATGGCCAGGCACGCATCGCGCTGGGCCTGTGGCACGTCCTCGAGCGCCTGCTGGATCACGCGCACCAGGATGGGGATGTTGAACATGGTGAGCGCGACGGCGCCGGAGATGATGGAGTACTTCCAGCCCAGCTGCACCGAGAACACCAGGAAGCCGAACATGCCGACGACGATGGAGGGCAGCGAGGACAGCGTCTCGATAGCGGTGGAGGCGATGTCGCGGATGGGCCCGTCCGGCGCGTACTCAACCAGGAAGACCGCGCCGCCCAAGCTGATGGGCACCGAGATGACTAGGGTGATCAGCAGCAGGTAGAACGAGTCGAACAGCTGGTAGAGCACACCGCCCTGGGTGCCGTTGGCGCGCGACGGCTCCGTGAGGAAGCCCGGCTGGAACAGCGTCGAGATGCCCTCGAACAAAATGTAGGCCACCATGGAAACGACGATGAGCATGACGATGGCGACGATTGCCGTCAACACGCCCGTGGCGATGCGGTCCTGTTTTTGGACACGCCCGAGTCTCGCCTCGTCGATATGGATGCGCGTGCTAGCCACGAGCCTTCGCCCCCTTGCGGCCAATGAGATGGATGA
>USBA01000159.1 GCA_900552735.1 uncultured Collinsella sp.
ATCGCCGAGCCGTCCAAGATTGATGTCGCCGAGCGCGTCTGTGAGGTGTTGGGCGTCGAATCCGATAGCGTGCCCGCTTGCAGCGAAGGCGATGTGGTCGACGCGCTCGGTCGTTCGCGTCTGGGCGTGAAGATCCAGGACGGCTGCAACCATCGTTGCACCTATTGCATTGTGTGGAAGGCCCGCGGCCCCGAGCGCTCCGTGCCGGTCGAGTCCGTGCTCGAGCAGGTGCGCGAGGCCCAGGAGGCCGGCGTGCCCGAGGTTGTGCTGACCGGCGTGAACCTGGGCGCCTATGACGGCAAGAGCGCGACCGACGAGCATGTCGAGATCGATGAGCTGCTCGAGGCGATCATGGAGCGCACGTCCATTCCGCATGTGCGCATTTCCTCGGTCGAGCCCATGGATATCTCCGAGTCCCTGCTTAAGGTCATGGCGCGCTATCCGAAGCGCATCGCCCCGTTTTTACACCTGCCCGTGCAGTCCGGCTGCACCAGGACACTGCATCGCATGGGCCGTCCCTATAGCGCCGAGGCCTTCGAGGAAACGGTGCGCATGATTCGCACCAACTTGCCTCAGGTGTCCCTTTCGTGCGATGTCATCGTCGGTTTTCCCGGTGAGACGGACGAGGAGTTTGAGGAGTCGCTGGCACTGTGCCGCCGTGTGGGCTTTTCGCGTATGCACGTGTTCCGCTACAGCAAGCGTCCCGGTACCCTTGCTGCCGATATGCCCGACCAGGTGCCGCCCGAGGTTATGGCCGAGCGTAGCCGCCGCATGAGGGCCGCGGCGCAGGAACTCGCCATTGCCGACGCTCGCCGTCGCGTGGGAACCGTCGAGCGTGCGGTGCTTGAGTATGGCGACAACCTGACGCTCGGTTCGTTCCATCATGCCCGTCTTGACGATACCTGTGGACTCACAGCCCCGTGCCTGCTCGATGTTGCTATCATCGGAGTCGATGATTCCGGCTTGGTCCATGCACGCAGGGAGGTTCATGGAAGCCTCGAAGATTAGACTTACCGTTCCCGAGGGAATTGATCCCTCGTGCGTTTTGGGCGCCGGCGACGGCGTCCTTCGTGCACTCGAGAGCTTGGTTCGCGCCCATGTGGTCGCCCGTGGCGATAGCATCGCCGTGAGCGGTGACCCGGACGAGGTCGAGCTCGTGGCGCGTTTTTTCGACCATACTTTTCGCGAGGCGGCCGCCGGACGCACGCTGTCTGCCGACGATGTTTCTCGCTGCCTGGCCGTCTTGCGCGACGGTGAGCACGAGGCTACGTCGCTTCGCGATGACGTGCTGCTTTCGTATCGCGGTCGCGTCATTCGCCCCAAGACGCTCGGGCAAAAGCGCTATGTGGATGCCATTCGCTCGCATACCATCACCTTTGGCTTGGGTCCTGCCGGTACCGGTAAGACCTATCTGGCCATGGCGCTCGCCGTTGTCGCGCTCAAGCGTCACGAGGTGGGCCGTCTGATCTTGACGCGTCCGGTTGTCGAGGCGGGGGAGAATCTGGGCTTTTTGCCCGGTACCCTCGAGGAAAAGATTGACCCCTACATGCGTCCGCTCTACGACGCCCTTTTTGACATGATGGATCGCGAGCGCACCGATGAGCTTATGGAGCGCGGCGTGATCGAGATCGCCCCGCTTGCCTATATGCGCGGTCGTACGCTGAGCGATGCTTTCGTGGTGCTCGACGAGGCGCAAAATACTACGCCCGAGCAGATGAAGATGTTCCTGACACGCCTTGGATTCAACTCCAAGTTCGTGATTACCGGCGACCTCAGCCAGCGCGACCTGGTGGGTCGTCGTGGTGGCTTGGCGGATGTTGAGAAGATTTTGGGCCGTGTCGACGATGTGGCGTTTGCACACCTGGAGCGCGCCGACGTGGTGCGCCATGCCCTAGTGGGTCGTATCGTTGAGGCATATGATGCTTATGATGACGTGCGCGAGCAGCGCTCGCGCGACCGAAAGGAGTCCCGTTGAGTGTATTGATCAGCAACGATGCCGAGCTCGATACGCTGCTCGACGCGCAGGAGGTAGAGCACATCTGCGAGGTCGTGCTTGCCGCCGAGGGCGTTGAGCGTGAAGTTGAGATTTCCCTTTCGTATGTCGATGAGGACGAGATGCACGAGCTCAACCACGAGTGGCGCGGTATCGACCGTACCACCGATGTCCTCTCGTTTGAGTGCGACTCGGCCTTTGACGAGGATATTCCCGCCGACGAGACGCTCGAGCTCGGCGATATTATCCTGGCCCCGGAGGTCATTGCCCGCCAGGCCCCCGGCTTTGGTAATAGCCCTACCGACGAGTGCCGCCTGATGCTCGTGCATGGCATGCTGCACCTGCTGGGGTATGACCATATCGAGGACGACGAGGCCGAGGTCATGGAGGCCCGCGAGGACGCCATCTTGCGCGATCTGGCGCTCGAGCGCGGCGAGGACCCCAAGCTGGTCCACGTCGGCCCCATCACCAACCACGCCCACGACTAGGAGCCGTCTATGATTCCCGGATCGAACAAGGACCATCCGTCCTTCTTAAAGTCGTTCTCCTACGCCATGGAGGGCTTCGTCACCGCCGTTAAGACCGAGCGCAACATTAAGGTCATGCTCGTGGCGGGCGTGTGCACCGTCATTGCCGGCTGCATCGTGGGGCTCGACATTGCCGAGTGGGCCACGGTTATCATCTGCTGTGGCTTGGTGATTCACGGCGAGCTGTGCAACACCGCCATGGAGGCGATCGTCGACCTGGCGACCCAGGAGCTCCATCCGCTGGCAAAGCGTGCGAAGGATATCGCCGCCGCCTCCGTATACGTACTTTCCATCACCGCCGCGATTGTGGGATTGCTGGTATTTGCCCACGCGCTCGACTTTATTTAGAAAGGGATTTTCATGTCCGACAATATGCAGCCTTTCGATGAAACTCTGGACGACGAGTCCCTGGATGCGGTGGATGCCGAAGCGACCGAGGATTGCGAGGATGTCGAGGAATTCGATCCGTTTGAGGGCATGAGCGACGAGGAGCTCGACGCCCTGTGCGACGAGGATGAGAGCCTCGCGGGTTTTGGCGACGTGGAACCCGGTTTTCGCAGCGGCTTCGTGGCCCTGGTCGGCCGTCCCAACGCCGGTAAGTCCACGCTGCTCAACGCCTGCTATGGCAAAAAGGTTGCCATCACCTCGCCGGTGGCCCAGACCACCCGCCGTCGCATGCGCGCCGTCGTCAATCGCCCCGGCTACCAGCTGGTCTTTGTCGATACCCCGGGTATTCACAAGCCCAAGGACGGCCTGGGGTCCGAGCTCAACAAGAGCGCGCTGTTCGAGCTGAACGATGTCGATGTCGTCGCGTTTTTGATTGATGCCACCAAGCCGATCGGCAGGGGAGACGCCTGGGTTGCCGAGCGTGTCAGATGCGCCCGTTGCAAGAAGGTCCTGGTGCTCACCAAGGCCGATGAAGCCGACCCCGCACAGGTCATGGAGCAGCTTAAGGCCGCCCACGAGCTTATGGAATATGACGACGAGATCGTGACGTCGTCGGTCAAGAACTTCAACGTCGATGCCTTTATCGAGACCGTTGCGCACTTTTTGCCCGAGGGTCCGCGTTGGTTCCCCGAGGACATGGGTACCGACGCTTCCGATGAGACGCTCGTTGCCGAGTTTGTGCGCGAGAAGGTCTTGCGCCGCACCCGTGATGAGATCCCGCACTCCGTGGGCGTGATTTGCGATGCGCTCGAGCAGACCAAGAAGGTGCTGCGCGTGCACGCTACCATTTACGTCGAGCGCGAGGGCCAAAAGGGCATCATCATCGGCAAGGGCGGCGAGATGATCAAACATATCGGTATCGACGCTCGCCGCGATCTTGAGCGCATCTTTGGCACGCAGGTCTTTTTGGAGCTGGACGTGAAGGTCAAGGCCGGCTGGCGTGACGACGCGGCCCAGATTCGCCGCTTTGGCTACAACGCCGAGGACTAAGGACGCGCGGCGCGCATGGCAGGCTCCCGGACATATCGCACGAAGGCGCTCGTCCTCGACAAGACGAAGCTCAAAGAGACGGACCTGATCCTGACGATGCTTGACGAACGGGGTCGGCAGGTTCGCGCCGTGGCAAAGGGCGCCCGTAAGCCTGGCGGTCGCCTTGCGGCCCGCTGCGAGCTGTTCTGTACCGTCGATATGCTGCTCGCGCATGGACGGTCGCTTGACGTGGTTTCGCAGGCCGAGCTTATGGAGGCGCCGCTCGGCGCAGCGCCCGATTACGAGACGACTTGCGCCGCAAGCGCGATCGCCGAGGTCGCGCGCGTGTGCTCGTTTGAGGACGCCGAGGACCCGTTTACCTTTGCCATCAC
>USBA01000160.1 GCA_900552735.1 uncultured Collinsella sp.
CTTGGCGGCAAGCTCGACCTGGATGGATCCGGTGTGTGCGATATCTCGACCGGCGTGCCGTTTTTCGACCACATGCTCAACGCTTTTGGCCGCCATGGTCTGTTCGATCTGACGGTGCACGCGGTGGGCGACGTGGAGGTCGATGCGCACCACACCGTCGAGGACACGGGTATTGTGCTGGGCGAGGCGTTTTGCCAGGCGCTGGGCGACAAGGCGGGCATTACGCGCTTTGCCGACGCGGCGATCGCCATGGACGAGACGCTCGTGATGGCTGCTGTTGATATTTCGGGCCGCGGGCAGGCCTACTGCGAGCTGCCCGTGCCGACCGAGCGCGTGGGCAGCTTCGATACCGAGCTGGCCGTCGAGTTCTTCTACGCCTTTGCGCGCGACGCCAAGCTCACGCTGCACGTGCGCGAGCTGGCGGGCGGCAACTCGCATCACATTATCGAGGCCGCCTTTAAGGCCGTGGGCCGCACGATGCGTCACGCCTGCGAGCTCGATTCCCGCGTGCAGGGCATCCCCAGCACCAAGGGATCGCTGTAACCGTCACAAGGGTAAAACCACCACAAAGGTGCCTGTCCCCTTTGTGGTGGTTTTGGACGATGAGATAAGGGAGGGGTCGCGTGGGCGAACCGAAGATCGTGGTGGTCGACTACCACAAGGGCAACTTGTCGAGCGTTGCGCGCGGGCTTGCGCGCGCCGGTGCCGCCGCCTGCACGTCGGACGATCCGGAGCAGATCCGCAACGCCGACGGCCTGGTCATCCCGGGCGTGGGCGCGTTTTATGACGCGATTGCCTTTATGCGCCAAAGCGGCGAGGCGGCGGCCGTGCTCGACGCCGTTGCCGCCGGAACTCCGCTGCTCGGCATCTGCCTGGGCCTTCAGTTGTTTTTTGAGCGCGGCAACGAGGGCGTTCCTGCGAGCGAGAGCGCGGTCGCCGACGGCAACGCCTCCGAGCGGGCCGGTGCCCTCTGGGTCGATGGCCTGGGTATTATGCGCGGTTCGTGCACGCGCCTGGAGTCGAGCCGCCTGAAGGTGCCGCACGTGGGCTGGGACCAGGTGCACATGACGCCCGCCGGTGCGGCCGATCCGCTGCTTACTGGTTTTGCCGAGGGTGCCAACATGTACTTCACCCACAGCTACGCGGTGGCCGACGATGCCGATGCCGCCGATGTGCTGGCGCGCACGCACTATACGCGGAGCTTCCCGTGCATCGTGCGCCATGGCAACGTGTGGGGTTGCCAGTTCCATCCCGAGAAATCCTCCGCGCTGGGTCAGCGCATCCTTAAGAACTTCGTCAACATCGTCGAGGAGGCCGGCCGATGATCCTGTTTCCCGCAATCGATCTGATCGGCGGCAAGGTCGTGCGCCTGGAGCGCGGCGACCGGAGTCGCTGCAAGGTATATTCCGACGACCCCGTGGCCGTTGCTCGCTCGTTTGCCGAGCAGGGCGCAAGCTGGGTGCACGTCGTCGACCTGTCCGCTGCCTTTGGCGAGGACGAGGACACATGCGCTGCCAACTCGGCGGCGATTAAGGCCATCTGCGGCGTCAGCGGTCTGTCCGTGGACGTGGGCGGCGGCGTCCGCTCGCTCGCGCGCATCGACGAGTTGGCCGGCTACGGTGCGCGCCGCATCGCGCTAGGCACGGTGCTCGTGACCGAGCCGGGTTTTGCCGAGGTGGCGGCCCAAGGCTTTGGCGAGCTGTTGGTGGCAGATATTGCCGCACGCGACGGCCAGGTCAAGGTGAATGGCTGGCGTGACGGCGCGGGCGTGGCGCTCGACGACGCCGTGGCGCAGCTTTCCGAGCTGGGTTTTAAGCATCTGGTGTATACCGACATTGCGCGCGATGGCATGCAGACGGGCATCGATGTGGCGGCGTATCGCCATGTGGCCGAGGTCGCGGGCTTTCCCGTCGTGGCATCGGGTGGCATCTCGACGCTCGACGACATCCGCGCGCTGGCCGCAGTGGGTGAGGGCGCGATTGAAGGTGCCATTACCGGTCGCGCGCTCTACGAGGGCAACTTTACGCTGGTACAGGCGCTGACCGCCGCCCGAGGGGAGGAGTAGCCCATGCTTACCAAACGTGTGATTCCCTGCCTGGACGTCAAGGACGGCCGTGTGGTCAAGGGCGTCAACTTTGTGAGCTTGCGCGATGCGGGCGATCCGGTGGAGCTGGCGCGTGCCTACGACCGCGAGGGTGCGGACGAAGTCGTCTTTCTGGACATTACCGCCACGAGCGATAACCGTGCGACGACTATCGAGATGGCGGCGCATGCGGCCGAGGAGCTCGCCATTCCCTATACCGTGGGCGGCGGCTTTCGCGACCTGGCGGGCATGCGCACCATGGTTGCCGCCGGTGCTGACAAGGTGTCGCTTAACTCTGCCGCCGTGCGCGACCCGTCGCTGATTAGCCAGGCTGCCGCGGCGTTTGGTAGCCAGGCCGTGGTCGTGGCGATCGATGCCAAGCGCGTCGGTTTGCCCGGCGCATCTGGTGCCGACAAGTGGGAGGTCTTCACGGCGGGCGGCCGCAACGCCACGGGCATCGACGCGGTGGCGTGGGCCGAGGAGGCGGCTCGTCGCGGCGCCGGCGAGATCTTGCTGACCAGCATGGACCGCGACGGCACCAAGGCCGGCTTTGACCTGGCGCTCACCCGCGCCGTGGCTCGCGCGGTGCCAATCCCCGTCATCGCGAGCGGTGGCGTGGGCACGCTCGAGCATTTTGCCGAGGGCGTGATCGAGGGCGAGGCCGATGCCGTGCTGGCGGCGAGCGTCTTTCACTTTGGGACGTTCAGCATTCGCCAGGTGAAGGAGTATATGGCGTCGCAGGGTATTCCTGTGAGGTTGGACTTCTAATGCTGCGGGCTTCGCTGCGGCTTGTCCAGGCACCGCATCTTGCCGTTCAAACCGTCGCTCGCGTACCAAAGTACGCGTCGCTCCTCTTTCGCGGCAACCTGCGGCACCTGGGCAAGCCTCGCCGACCTGCGATGTTCACGGTAATTACTTGGGAGGAATGATGACTGAGGTGGTAAATGCTACCGAGCTGAAATACGACGCCCGTGGGTTGATTCCTTGTGTGGTTCAGCAGTATGACACCGGCGAGGTGCTTATGGTTGCCTGGATGAACGAGGAGTCGGTGGGGTTGACGCTCAAGACCGGCACCACGTGGTTTTGGAGCCGTAGCCGTCAGGAGCTCTGGAACAAGGGCGCGACGAGCGGCAACATGCAACAGGTCAAGGAGCTCTGGGCCGACTGCGATAGCGATACGCTGCTGGTCAAGGTCGACTCGCCGGGTCCGGCCTGCCATACCGGCAACCGTACTTGCTTCTTTAAGAAACTCGCGTAGGGCGGGCGCTCGATTAGACGCTCGGCCACCAGAAAGGATTGAACTATGGGTGTGCGCACTGCGAATGTTCGGGATGGAAATATCGGAGAGACGCTGACGGGGCTGGCCGAGGTGATTCATGGCCGTCGCGACGCGTCGCCGCAGGAGAGCTATACCGCTCGCCTGCTGACCGACATCGAGGACGAGCTGCTCAAGAAGCTCGCCGAGGAAGCGAGCGAGGTCATCATGGCCTGCAAGGATAACGACCACGATCACATTCGCTACGAGGCCGGCGACCTGGTCTACCATCTGCTCGTAACCCTTGAGCGCTACGGTATCACCCTCGACGAACTGGCCGGCGAACTCAACGCCCGTCGCCACTAGTCTTAGGCGAGGGGCGTGGATTCCCATTCGCCGGTGGGGTGGGGGATGTCGAAGGTGCGGTAGCCACATTCGTAGGCGTGGGCCTGGGCTTCGCGGATGTTCCGGCAGATATCGCAGGCGCGGTGCGCGTCCGAGCCAAAGGTGATCGGCACCTCGGCGTGGGCGAAACAGCGCAACAGGCCGGTCGCGGGATAGTAGTCGTCGAGGCCCTTGCGCGGCGCGGCGGTCGAGACCTCAACGCGGCGACCCGTATCGTGAGCGCACTCGGCCATCTGCTCCCAGAATGGCATGGGGTCAAAGTCGGGCGCGAAGCCCTCCTTCGAAAAACGCATGACCAGATCGGGATGGGCCATCACGTCAAAGTTGAGCGAGCTCTCGCAGGCGTGGCACCAGTCGTCGACATAGCGCTCCCATACGCCGCGCACCCCCAGGTTCTCCCAAACATGCAGGTTGGTGTCGTCGTCGATCCAGCCACAGAGCGAATCGGGCGTATCGGGGCGAGCGACGTTTTCCGTTCCCGCCGTGCCCGCGGCGCCGGCCATGATATCGCCGGGGTTGCCGATCCAATGCACACTGCCCAGGCGCACCACGGCGCCCGCAGACCAGCGCTCTACCAAAGGCTC
>USBA01000161.1 GCA_900552735.1 uncultured Collinsella sp.
TCCAACGCTTACGTAAAGAGCCCCACCGCCCAGGTCCACCACGGCTTCTCTGCCGGTAGCTACCGCGACCTCACGCGCGTGGCCCACCTCAACCCGCAGATGTGGTCCGAGCTCATGATTGACGACGCCGACGCGCTTGCCTTCGAGATCGACCATCTGATCGATTCGCTCGGCGCCTACAGCCGTGCGCTCAAGAACCGCGACCAGCGTTATCTTGAGAATCTCCTTGCCGAGGGCGATCGCATCAAGCGCGCACTCGACGACGAGAGCGCCCACTAGACCACCCATCACGCCAGGTCGAAAGGACCATAGCTTATGGCGATTACCATCGATATCGACACCGCACGCCCCTACCAGGTACACGTGGGCACGTTTTTGCTGGAACAGGCAGGGCCACTCGTTCGCGCCACCGCCGGAGGCACCCGCGCCGTCATCGTGACGGACACCAACGTGGGCCCGCTCTACCAGATGCCCGTTAAGCAGAGCCTGGAGGCGTCAGGCTATGAGGTAAGCATTTGCACCTTCGAGGCCGGCGAGGCACACAAGCGCGGCGAGACCTACGTTGCCATTCTTGAGTTTGTGGCCGAGCACGAGCTTTCGCGCTCCGACGTGATCGTGGCGCTCGGCGGCGGCGTCGTGGGCGACGTAGCCGGCTTTGTGGCCGCCACCTACATGCGCGGCTGCAAGTTTGTGCAGATCCCCACGAGTCTGCTCGCTATGGTGGACTCGTCGGTGGGCGGCAAGACGGCCATCGACCTGGCTGCCGGCAAGAACCTAGCCGGCGCCTTTTGGCAGCCAAGTGTTGTCATCGCTGACGTGGGATGCCTTGCCACCCTCACGCCCGAGCAGTTCGCCGACGGCTGCGGCGAAGTCGTCAAGCACGCCGTGATCGCCGACCCCGAGCTCTTCGCCGAGCTGGAGAAGACCCCGCTCACGCTTGAGCTGCTGAACCGCGACGTGGCCCGCGTGGCGCTCATAATCGCCCGCAATATCGACATTAAGCGCGCCGTGGTCGTTGCCGACGAGCGCGAGACCAACCAGCGAAAGCTGCTCAACTTTGGGCACAGCGCCGGACATGCCGTCGAGGCCTGTAAGCACTTTGAGCTGGGACACGGCAACTGTGTGTCGATCGGCATGGGTATCATCACGCGTGCGGCCGCCCTACACGGCGTTTGCGACGCCGAGCTGCCTGACCGCATCGAAGAGCTCTGTGCCCGTCATGGCCTCAAGACCCGCTGCGAGCTTTCGGCCGACGCTATCTTTGCCGAGGCGCTGCACGACAAAAAACGCGCCGGTGACACTATCGACCTGGTGATGCCGCACGGCATTGGTCGCTGCAGCATCGACCGCACGCCGCTTTCCACCTTCCATGATTTAATTGCCGAGGGCCTCGGCCAGAAGGGAGACGCATCCGCATGCTAGCCCGCATCATCCCCTCCCCGCTCAAGGGCACCGTCCCCGCCATCGCATCCAAGTCGATGGCGCATCGTCTCATCATCTGCGCCGCACTTGCCAACGGCGAGACGCACGTCACTTGCAACACCACCTGCGCCGATATCGAAGCCACGGTGCGCTGCCTCACGGCGCTGGGCGCCCGCATCGAGACCGTCGAGGACGGCTTCCAGGTCCATCCCACTATGAAGAGTATTGAGTTTGGCCTGCTCAAGGCACTTGCCGGCGGCACGCTCGACTGCGGCGAGAGCGGCTCCACGCTCCGCTTTATGCTGCCCGTCGCCTGCGCGCTGGGAGCAGAGGCAACCTTTGTAGGCCAGGGCCGCCTGGGCGCCCGCCCGCTCTCCCCGCTTTCCGACGAGATCATTGCCGCCGGCTGCGACCTGCAGGGTCTGGGCGGTTTTCCGCTCAAGACAAGCGGCCGCATGCGCCCGGGCACCTTTATCCTGCCGGGCAATGTGAGCTCGCAGTACATCTCCGGCCTGCTGCTGGCAGCCCCGCTTCTGGCCCAGCCCTCCTGTGTGCAGGTGACCGGCCTTATCGAGAGCCGACCCTATATCAACCTGACCATCCAGGCCATGAAGGCCTTCGGCGTCGAGGTCAACGTCGAGCGTATCCCCGCCAAGGACGGTCAGCCCGAGATCACGAACTTCCGCGTGAACAGCGGCTCGTACCGTACGCCTGGCAACGTGGCTGTCGAGGGCGACTGGTCCAACGCCGCCTTTTGGCTGTGCGCCGGCGCCATCGGTACCGACCCCATCACCGTCGAGGGCGTGTCGCTTAGCTCCGCGCAAGGCGACCGCAACGTGCTTGCCGCGCTCTCGCGCTTTGGCGCCCGCATCGTGCGCTCCACCAACGCCGCCACCGTGCAGTCCGACAAGCTCGCCGGCTTTGAAATGAGCGCGCACGACATCCCCGACCTGGTGCCCGTAATCTCGTCCGTGGCATCGTTGGCGCAGGGTCGCACGTTCATCCGCGATTGCGCCCGCCTGCGCATCAAGGAATCCGACCGCCTAGCCACCACAACCCATGAGCTCACCGCACTGGGCGCGCAGGTGCGCATTGCCGGCGACGACCTCATCATCAAGGGTGTCGACGCCTTTACCGGCGGCGAGGTCGATTCGCACAACGACCACCGCATCGCCATGATGGCCGCCATCGCTGCGAGCCGCGCCACTGGCGAAGTCGTGATCCACGGCGCCGAGGCCGTCAACAAGTCCTATCCTGATTTCTTTGACCACTACCGCCTGCTGGGCGGCAAGGTCACGCTCGAGGAGGAATAGCATGTCCTCGACCTTTGGCAACGTCTTGCACTTAAGCATCTTCGGCCAGTCGCACTCCCCCGCCATCGGCTGCTCGCTCGATGGCATTCCGGCGGGCATCGCTGTTGACCAGGAGCAGCTGCAGGCCTTCCTCGACCGTCGTGCCCCCGGTCGCGACGAGACCGCAACCAAGCGCCGCGAGGCCGACGCCGCGCACATCATCGCCGGTGTGGTCGATGGACACACTACCGGCGCACCCATCGCCGCGATCATTGAGAACACCAACACACGCTCCAAGGACTATTCCGAGCTGCGCTGCAAACCCCGCCCCGGGCACGCAGACTTTCCGGCGCGCGTGAAGTACCACAACATGCACGACGTCGCCGGCGGTGGGCATTTCTCCGGACGCCTGACGGCCCCCCTATGCATCGCCGGCGGCATCGCACTGCAGGCGCTCGAGGCCCGTGGCATCAAGGTCATGGCGCATGTCGCGCAGATCGGCGGCATCTCGGACCTACCCATGGACGACATGGTCTATCGCGAGGCCGACCGCAAGGCGATCCTCACGAACGATCTGCCCTGCATTGACGCCGCCGCAGCCGACCGCATGCGCGAGGAGATCCTAGCCGCGCGCGACGAGCTCGACAGTATCGGCGGCATCGTGGAGTGCGGCATCTACGGGCTTCCCGCGGGCATCGGCGACCCCATGTTCGACGGCATCGAGAACCGCATAGCGCAGATCGCGTTTGGCATTCCCGCCGTAAAGGGTGTGGAGTTTGGCATGGGCTTTGCCGTGGCCGCCATGCGCGGCAGCGAGAACAACGATCCGTACCGCGTTGATGCCGAGACCGGCGAGATTGCGGTCGAGTCCAATAACGCCGGCGGCATCCTGGGCGGCATTTCCACGGGCGCACCCGTCATGTGGCGGATGGCCGTAAAGCCGACGCCCTCCATCGGTCGCGAGCAACAGACCGTGGACATGGACGCCATGGAAAATGCCGAGCTCTCGGTCCATGGCCGCCACGATCCCTGCATCGTCCCGCGCGCCGTCCCCGTAGCCGAAGCAGCCGCCGCCCTCGCCATCTGGGACGCCCTCCTCGAGGACGCCGCCCAGCTCTAACCCGCCTCACCTGGGTTGCCTGTCAACTCAGCCGTTACGTGAAAGGGGCCTCCATGGACCTTGCCGATATTCGCCAGGCCATCGATGGCATCGACACCACCCTGCTCAACAGCTTTGTCGAGCGTATGGACATTGCCACCGAAGTCGCCAAATCCAAGATCGAGATGGGCAAGGCCGTCTTTGACCCCGCCCGCGAACGCTCCAAGCTCAACAATCTCGCCAGCCGCGCACCCGAGCGCTATGAGGCCCAGACCATCACTCTGTTCCGCCTCCTCATGAGCATGAGCAAGGCCGAGCAGCAGCGCTACATCAACGAGCTCAAGGGCATCACGGTGTCGCAAAAGGCCCGCGCCACGGCCGCAGCCTTTGACACGCCCTTCCCCCAGACGGCCACTGTCGCCTGCCAAGGCGTCGTAGGGGCCTACAGCCAGATCGCCGCGTGCAAGCTCTTCGACGTGCCGGATATTGCGTTCTTTG
>USBA01000162.1 GCA_900552735.1 uncultured Collinsella sp.
CCTTTTTCATCTAAGCCAGAGACCCGGCACTTGGGGACGTTCCTTTCATGCCGGCACAATAGGAACGTCCCCAAGTGCCGGGTGAAATTGAACGTCAGATTGCCGCTTAGGGGCGTTTGCAGCGTCGAGCAGCTACGCGGTTTGGTAAAACCGCGTAGCTATAAAGCCTCGAGCGCGTTGGCGATGCGCTTCATGGCGGCATCGGCGGATGCTTGGTCGGGCGCCTCGGCCAGCACGCGGATAACCGACTCGGTTCCGCTCTTGCGTACGAGCACGCGGCCCTCGCCCGCCAGCGACGCCTCGGCCTCGGCGATGGCGTTCTGCACGCCCATGTTCTCGAGCGCGGCGTCCTTGTCCGCCACGTGCACGGCCACCTGCGCCTGCGGCAGCAGCTTACACGGAGCCGTGAGCTGCGAAAGTGTCTCGCGCTCGGCACGAATCACTTCCATCACGCGCAGCGAGGTCATAATGCCGTCGCCCGTGCGCTCGATATCGCCAAAGATCGTATGGCCCGTCTGCTCGCCACCCAGGCTGTAGCCGCCCTCGCGCATCTTGGCATACACGTGACGGTCGCCCACACCGCTGGTCACGGCGCTCAGACCGGCAAGCTCCAGCGACTTGACCAGGCCAAAGTTGCTGGCAATCGTCGGCACCACGGTACCGCCCGAGAGTCGCCCGTGCTTGTTCAGATACACGCCGCACACGTACAGGATCTGGTCGCCGTCTACCACGCGACCGCGCTCGTCCACGGCCAAGCAGCGATCGGCATCGCCGTCATAGGCAAAGCCCACGTCCAGGCCTTGCTCCACCACATGGCGCTGCAGGCGCTCCATATGCGTGGAGCCGCAGTCGACGTTGATGTTAAAGCCATCGGGCGCGGCATTGATCACGCGCACGTCGGCACCGAGCGCGTCAAACACCGGCTTGGCCACCGAGGAAGCCGAGCCGTTGGCGCAGTCGATACCGATCTTGACGCCCTGCAGCGAAAAGTTCGCGCTGGCGATGAGCGAGGCAATATAGCGGTTGCGGCCCTGCATGTAGTCCACCGTGGCGCCGATATGGTTGCCCGTTGCCAGCGGTACCTCGCTCTTGCCATCGATGTAGTCCTCGATGAGCTCCAGTACGTCCTCGTCCATCTTAAAACCGTCGCTGTTGACGAGCTTAATGCCGTTATCGCAAAACGGGTTGTGGCTTGCGCTGATCATGATGCCGCAATCGAAGCAGCCCTCCACGGTCTGATGCGCCACGCCCGGCGTCGGGATCACATGCAGCATATAGGCGTCCGCACCGCTCGCGACCAGGCCGCTCACCAGCGCCGCCTCGAACATATAACTCGAGCGACGCGTGTCCTTGCCCACGATAACGCGCGCCTTAGCACTGCGGTTGGCGCCGTAATACCAGCCCACAAAACGGCCAATCTTATAAGCGTGCTCTACCGTCAGCCCAACGTTGGCCTCACCACGAAAGCCGTCGGTGCCAAAGTACTTCATGCGCTCTCCTTACAAAATAGGGGCGGACAGATTGCCTGTCCGCCCCAAAATGGTACTCGATTATCTGCGCTACCAGAAAAACCCTACGCCGACGCGCTGTCGCGAGCCGCCTGGCATGTGGGAGTCTGACGCAGCGTAAGCGGCTTGTCCCCCGCCTCGGCCGACGTGGTCAGCGTATACGTGATCGTCGTCGTCTCGCCAGCATGCAGGTCAACGGTGCCCGAATAGAAGGGGATTCCATGCCACGTAGAGGCGCCAAGACTAAACTGGGTGCCCTCGACGGTCAGATCAGTAATGTTGCCGCCCGTCGGGGCAAACAACGAGACATTCAGACGCTCGTCGTCACGCGCGGCATCGGGCGCGCTCGCCGCGACGTAGTCGGGCAGCTTGCCGGCCTCCTCCTGCGTCATGATGTTCGTCAGAGTAACGGTGATGCGATACGAGCACGTGCCGTCGCCGTTCTTGATGCCCTGGCCGATCTGCGTGTCGACGTTCAGATACCAGTCGAGCTTGGAGAAGCTCAGGTTGTTAAAGTAAACGCCGGCAACGGGATCGGCACTCGGATCATCCGGATCGGGCAGCGAAGCGTCAATACCCGTCTCTTTGATGGCATTCTGCTCATCATCGTTTCTCATCCAAGCAATCAGACGGCCCTCTTCGGCACCGCGCTCGAATGCACCGACAAGCTTTGTAACGTCAACGTCACCGATGCCACCGAGAATCTTGTCGAAGGCGGCGCTGGCAACAGCCGCAAAGATGCCGTCCGATTCCTCGACCGGATAGTTCCAATACACATCGTGCATGAGAACCTTCGCCGCGTTGGTACCGTCGACGACCGTACCATCAGGCAGCGAGACATTACCGACAAGGCCCAGCAGGTACTGCAAGAACACCGGATCGATGCCGACGACGCCATCAACGTCCTGCCCATACTGGGACTTCCACAGCGCGGCGACACGCTGCGAGTTGCGGGGCCAATCAGGCGAATAGGTATTGCCCGAGTTGTACAGGTTGCTGTGGTTGCCGAACAGCGCCTCATCCTCTTCGTCGACGCTCTCGACTGCCTCATCCTCGCTGAGTCCAATGCGGGGAACAAACTCGCCAATCGACATCTGGCCGTCGGTGACCGAAATCAGGCCCTGCGAACCGCCAAAGCCGCCGCAAGCACGAATCTCGACGTTGTTCATGGCGTACACAAGGTAGTTGCGCGTCTGGCCGTTGGCGCCGAGCATCTGGGGAAGGACGGGGGCGACCTTCTCCGCCGCGCCAACCGCGCCGTTGAGGGTGGCAAAGCCGTCCTTGGCCTTATCGACCAGCTCGGTCACCTGGGAAATATGAGTATCGCCAATGCCCTGGATCTTCTCGTTGGCGCTCTTGAACACCTTCGAGCTGCTGGAAAGCGAATCGGCGACCGCCTGCAGCGCGGACACGTTAATCATGCCGTCCTGGAACAGCTTGCCGGGCGTGGCCTGCGAAAGGTTGTCGGCCATGGGAACCAGCGCGTTGCTCGAGACATCGGACAGGGCATCAATCATGGTGCGGGCTGCGTTGATGTCACTGCCATACACCGGGATAAACGAAGCCGCCGTCCACAGCGGGCTCGAAGTCTCCGCCTTCATGCTGTCGCAGAGTTCATCGATCTTCTTCGCGTCGTCAGGCAGCGTCGAAAAATCGCCCGACGTGACCTTGTCCTTAAGGCCACCGACGATCTCGACAGCCTCCTTCGCTTCGCTCTTTACGGTCTTTGCCGAGTTAAGCAGCATAAAGCCGCTTGCGCCAAGCGCAACGAGAAGCACCGCGACTACAGCGGCAATAATGGCGCCGGTGTGACGCTTTTTGCGCTCGCCCTTGCGATGGCGATGACGGACCAGACCGTCAGAGGTCGAACTCGACGAAGCGTCGCTACCGTAGTTCAAGCCAAAATCGTAATAATCTTCCTTGGAACCCGAGCCCGCAAACTCGGCACCGCTATCATCCAGGCGGGCGAACGTGCCAGTCTCGGAGGCGCCGGTGTAGATCGTGCCAAGGTTGCCCGTAAGCCCCGCGCCACCGGCAGAGGGAATATTGTTGTCGGCCTTGCCGGCATTAACGTTGCCGGCGGCATTCGCGGCGTTGGCAGCACCTGCGCTGTTCGCAGGTGCCGAAGGAGCCCCGCTCGGCTGCGACGCGGAGGTTGCACCGCCCGCAAAGACATTCCCTCTTGCACGGCCGGTCTTTTTTGCCTTTTGAGACTGCTCGTACAGAGCGGTAAACATCGCCGTCTCGCCCGGGGACACGCGCTTACCGGAACCGCCCTGTCCAGCGCCGCCCGGCGTGCCGGCCTTACCAGCCCCGTTCGGACGCGGCGGAACTGCAGGGCGGCCGCTATCGCTGCCCTTAAAGTGATTACCAGCCATAAAGAAATCCTCGCAATTGAGTCGCAATGAAAAAGTCCATAACGTTACTAGTTTATGGCATTTTGAGCATCGACAGCTAAACTCCAGACACGGACGTCAATTGGCGAAAATGCGGCACAACACCTTTTCTGTCTTGGCGGCGGTGCCAGCTACACCGTGAGGAACATCATCACGATGATCATGGCAAAGCCGATAAGGTCGGTTGGCAAAAACACCGTCCCCAGCATAACGGCACTGGTGATGGTCGCCGAAACCGGCTCCACAGTTCCGATGAGGCTCGCGCGCACCGAGCCGATGTCCTTAACGCCCTGCATATAGAGCATGTAAGCAAAAAACGAGCCGATAACCACGAACACCGCGAGCGCCTCGATGCCGGCAGCGTCGAGCGCCGGCATATGCGCCCAGGGCTGCACGAAG
>USBA01000163.1 GCA_900552735.1 uncultured Collinsella sp.
ATTAAAAAGGTCACAGTTGTCGACCCTGCAACCACCGCCAAGCTGCGCCTATACGCCGTTGCCCCAGATGGAAGCAAAACCTTGGAATTCGATGGCGACACGCTCCAAGCTTGGCGGCGTCTGGACATTATGGAAGACGTCTCGTACCAGATTGAACTTGAAGGGTTTGACCGCGCCCGAGATGCCGATATCATCGCCGCGGGCATCGAGTCCCCGCAACGGCTGATGACGCTACGCTTTGAATACTATCCCTACGTTCCGACGACAACCTAGGGCTTTCCCGCTGAACGCCAGACTTAATACCACTCATATAAACGTATTAGACAAGTCGCGATATGCCCTGCGTTCCATTCTGCTACGATTGCCAAGGTGGCATCAATACGGGAGGGCTCATGCCGGGCTTGGGAACAATCATCAACGTTGTGCTTTTGATTGCGGGCGGTCTTTTGGGATTAGCGGGCGGCCGCTTCATTACACCGCGCATCCAAGACACGCTCATGAAAGCATCGGGGCTGTGCGTCCTGTTTATCGGCCTTGGCGGCACCATGCAAAAGATGCTCCTTATCGATGGGGAGGCGCTGGCGACCACTGGTACCACCATGCTCATTGTCTCGTTCGCCCTCGGCTCGCTCATCGGCGAGGCCGTCAACTTGGAAGCCGCCATCGAGAACCTTGGCGAATGGCTCAAGCGCAAGACTGACAGCGAGGGCGATAACGAGTTCACCAACGCTTTTGTCTCGACTTCACTCACCGTGTGTATCGGCGCCATGGCCATTGTGGGATCGATCCAGGACGGTCTGCTCGGTGACTGGTCAACGCTTGCCCTGAAAGGCGCATTGGACTGCATCATCGTCTGCACCATGACGGCCTCGCTTGGCCGCGGCTGCATCTTCTCCGCCCTACCCGTAGCCGTGTTCCAGGGGACGATCACGTTGTTTGCCGGCGCGCTCTCCCCCATCATGACCACAGCAGCCCTCAACAGCCTTTCGCTCGTAGGCTCCATGCTCATCTTCTGCGTCGGCGTCAACCTCATCCGTCCTCAGACCTTCCGCACGGCCAACATGCTGCCAGCCGTCGTCATTGCCGTCATCTACGCCCTCCTGTTCTAAATCTATCTACGTTGCGGCATTTCGAACATCTGTTTGATGCTGTGCTATGATATGAGGTCACCGACACCGTATAGGGAGAGGAGAGGGCGGTGGCCGACCAGGACGTCAAGATGCTCATCGAGCGCATTATGGCCGAGGCTCGGACCCATCAGTCCGCCCGCTTCTCAAATAAAATCTATGCTGACGAGCCGATTCTCAAGACCGGCCGACAGATGCAGAACTTCCTCCCCGACCAGTACCGCAAGATGCGCGAGATATCGCGCTGGCAGGATGATCCCAAGGGCGGCGCGGGGCGTTGGCTATCAGAGGCGGAGCTTTTTTACCGTCAGGGCTTACTGATGGCCGACTTCGAAGACGATTGTCCCTACAACGGCACGTTTAAGTCGTACTTTCCCACCTACAACGCCATGAGCGACCGGCAGCTGCGCGGCTACTTTACCTGGCGCGCCCAAGTGCGCCGCGGGACCGTCGAGGAAACGTCTACGTCCTTTGCCTTTCTGTATCTCTATGAGCTGATTTGCGGCATCGGCGTAGATAACCCGCTCGATGGTTTTAACAAGATCAAGGCCTTTTGGGATGCCTACCGCGCCTTCGAGCCCGGCATCGACCGGTTTGCACGCGTGTGGCTGGAGGATTACGCCGTTTTCCACGGGCTCGACCCCAAGCTGCTTCGTGACTCTTAAACCGTCGCATTCGATAACGCCCTCATCGAATTGCGTCGCGCGGCGCGAGACCTTGCACCTGCGCCGGCGCCGTCGGCCCAGGCCCCCAAGCGTCGCAAACCTTCCCAGCCCACGCTCCCCCTTCCGCCCGACGAGGCCCGTGAGGAGCGACTCATGACCGCCATCAATGCACTGTCCACGTACAACCTGAATAACTCACGGCTCGACCGCGGGCACCATCGCGATTTGCGCCATGTGGCATGCGCCGCGTATGTCCGTATGGCGCGCTACTATGACACACACCGAAAGACCGGCATCGTAGCGAGCTTGTTTGGGGAGGAGACGGCCATGCCCTACACCATCTTTGCCTCGGCCGTCTTCTTTGCCCCCGAGCGCCACAAGGACTGCGAATATCGTCTGGACCCCATCCATATCTACCGTTGCCAAAACGGCTTTTGGGAATGCATGCGCATCCACGGCAGCAGACAAAAGAGCAGCAAGCTCGGCGAGATGATGCGTGCCTGCGATCAGCACTTGCGCCTGGCGCTAGATCCCGCCCATCCTCTTAAGGAAGAAAAGGTCCCCAAATATCTGGCCAAGATCATCGACGATGAGATTGTGGCCTGGCTTTCGTGGGACGCTGCACACCAGCCCGTAAAGATCGATATCGACCTGAGCCAGCTGGGGCATATCCGAAACGCCGCAGCACAGACGCGCGAGGCGCTTTTGATCGACGAGGAGCGCGAGGACGACACGCTTACGGAAGCCGCGGAAGCAGATTCTGGGCAACCGGAAGCCGAACCCGCGGCAAACATGATTGCCGAACCGGCCGCAGCGTCCACGCAGCAGAATGAGGCTGACGAGCCGACCATCTCCACCGAGCAGTTTGGTGTCGTGGCCCCGCTCCTCGCGCCCGAGCCCACACCCGCAACGCCCATGTCCGCCGGCACCGCATCCGCACTCGCCCACGCCGCAGAAGACTATCTTCGTGCGTTGCTCGAGCAGAACGCGGCGCAGGCAGCATCGGCTGTGGAGAGGTCGGGCCAGAGCGAAGACATGCTTGTCGACAACATCAACGAAGCGCTCTTTGACCTCGTGGGCGACACCGTTATTGAATTCGGCGCGGCGGGACCGCAGATAATCGAGGACTACGAAGCAGACGTGAGAGGATACCTAGACCATGAGTGATACCGCACCCGCAGCACCCCGTGTACCCAAACGCGTCGCCGCCGTCATTCTTAACTCGCTCAAGGGCGGCGTGGTCCCGCGCATCGGCCTTCCCTACATTACCGTAGGGCGCGAGGTCGAGATCCGCGCCCTGCTTACCGATCTGAGTCTCATCGCCGATGGCGGCGCAAGCTTCCGTTTTTTAGTCGGTCGCTACGGCGCCGGCAAGAGCTTTTTGCTCCAGACCATCCGCACGCACGCCATGGGCGAGGGATTCGTCGTCGCTGATGCCGACCTGTCGCCCGAGCGCCGTCTGCAGGGCGGTCAGGGACAGGGCCTTGCCACCTACCGCGAGCTCATCCGCAATATATCGACCAAGACGCGCCCCGAGGGCGGTGCGCTCAACCTTATTTTGGATCGCTGGGTCGCCTCGTGTGCCGATGTCGACGAGTCGATCGTCAATACCCAACTGGCCCCGCTCGAGGAGATGGTCCACGGCTTCGACTTCGCCCGCATGCTCCGCCGCTATCGCATGGCTGTCTCGGAGGGTAACGAAGAAGCTATGAGTCGCGTGACCAAATGGATCCGCGGCGAATACCGCACCAAGAGCGAGGCTCGCGCCGAGTTGGGCTCCTCGACCATCATCAGCGATGACGACTGGTACGACTACGTTAAGCTCATTGCACGCTTTTTGGTCTGCAGCGGATACAAGGGCATGCTGGTGCTCATCGACGAACTCGTGAATCTGTACAAGATTCCCAACGCGATCACGCGCCAATACAACTACGAGAAGATCCTGACTATGTACAACGACACGCTCCAGGGCAAGGCGCAGTACCTGGGCATGATCATGGGCGGCACTCCAACCTCTATCGAAGACCGCCGCCGAGGCGTGTTCTCCTACGAGGCCCTGCGCAGCCGACTCGCTCAGGGCCGCTTTGCGCGCGAGGACCTTAAGGACATGCTCGCGCCCATCATCCGTCTGCAGCCACTCACCTACGAGGAGTTGCTGGTGCTGATCGAAAAACTCATGCAAATTCACGCCGGTTACTTTGGCTGGACGCCCACGCTTACCGAGAACGACTTGGTGGACTTCCTCAAGATCGAGTTCGGTCGTGTGGGAGCCGACACGCATCTGACGCCGCGCGAGGTCATTCGCGACTTTATCGAGCTGCTCGACATCCTGTGCCAGAACCCCGATGCTAACGTAGCCGAGCTGCTGCAAAGCGTCGGTGGCGACGCGCTAGCGCCGGCAGCCGCAACAGGCGACACCGGCACCGCAGACGGCGACCGCAACTTCGCCGAATTCACCATCTAACCTGCCAAAAAGGGACAGGTTTATTTTGGCAGGTTTTATCTGGGC
>USBA01000164.1 GCA_900552735.1 uncultured Collinsella sp.
ATGATCATTGGTGTGTACTACCTGACCCAGGTCCGCGACGGTCTGCCGGGCGAGAACCACGTGTTCGCAAGCTTCGACGATGCGCTGCACGCCTATGACTGCCGCTCCGAGGTCGACATGCAGGCCAAGATCCAGGTCCGCGTGTCCGCTGCCGATGCCAACGTCATCAACGAGGACGGCACCCGTATCTTCCGCGTCAAGAACGGCAAGAACGAGTTTGTCGACTACGACGTCACCGGCAACAAGACCGCGCGCTTCGAGACCTCTATCGGCCGCATCATCTTCAACCGCCAGTGCCTGCCCGAAGACTATGAGTTCATGAACTACAAGATGGTCAAGGGCGACGTGGCCAAGCTGGTTGCCGACTGCTGCGATCGTTACCCCGAGGCCAAGGTCGGCCCGATCCTCGACGCCATCAAGTACTCCGGCTTCCACTACGCTACCCGCGCCGGCCTCACCATCTCGGTGTGGGACGCTCTCATCCCTGCCGAGAAGCAGGAGCTGCTCGACCGCGCCCAGGCCAACGTCGACCAGATCAACGAGTACTTCGAGGAGGGCTTCATCAACGAGACGGAGCGCCACATCGAAGTCGTTAACGAGTGGACCGCTTGTACCGATAAGGTCGCAGCGCTCATGCTCGACTTGTTCGACGAGGAGAACCCGCTCTACATGATGGCCGACTCCGGCGCCCGTGGTTCTAAGACCCAGCTGCGTCAGCTCGGCGGCATGCGTGGCCTGATGGCAGACATGTCCGGCGAGACGATCGACCTTCCCATTAAGGCGAACTTCCGCGAGGGCCTGCTGCCGCTCGAGTACTTCATTTCGACCTACGGCGCCCGTAAGGGCCTGGTCGATACCGCATCCCACACCTCGGACTCTGGTTACCTGACCCGTCGTCTGGTCGACGTGGCCCAGGACGTCATCGTCCGCGAGGAGGACTGCGGTACGCACGAGGGCGTGTCCTACAACCTCATCATCCCCGGCACCACCGACCTCAACACCGACCTCGTCGGCCGTTGCTTCATCGAGGACGTCGTGGCCCCCGATGGCACCGTGCTCTTTGAGCAGGACGGCTACATCGAGAAGGTCGCCGACATCCAGAAGATGGTCGATGCAGGCCTTAAGAAGGTCAAGCTTCGCGCACTGCTCACCTGCCGCTCCAAGTACGGCGTTTGCCAGAAGTGCTACGGCTGGGATCTTTCCACCCGTCGTCCGGTCGCCATCGGTACTGCCGTCGGCATTATTGCCGCCCAGTCCATCGGCGAGCCCGGTACGCAGCTTACGATGCGTACCATTCACTCCGGCGGCGTCGCTGGCGTCGACGATATTACGCAGGGTCTGCCTACGGTCAGCCGTATGTTCGATATCGTCGGCAACGTCAACGAGAAGATTCTGGGTCGCGAGGCCGAGCTGGCTCCGTACTCCGGCCACCTCTCGATTAAGCCCGAGAAGTCCGAGTACGTGCTGACGCTCACCGACTCCGAGGACCACACCCGTGTCCTCGACGAGCGTCGCGTCCCCGCTTCGGTGCGCTTTATGCCCGAGATCGAGGACGGCTGCGAGGTTCGCGCCGGCGACCAGATCACCAAGGGCTTCGTCAACTTCCGCAACCTGCGCAAGCTGACCGACATCGAGTCGACGATGCACACCTTCGTCGAGAGCGTCAAGGACGTCTACACCAGCCAGGGCGTCGACCTGAACGACAAGCACATCGAGGTGCTCGCACGTCAGATGCTGCGTCGCGTTCAGATCACCAACCCCGGTGACTCCAAGTACCTGCTTGGTCAGTACGTCGACCGCTACGAGTTTGCCGACGAGGTTGAGCGCGTTGCCCGTCTGGGCGGTCAGGCTCCTGTGGCCGAGCCCGTCATCCTGGGTACGCTCAAGGTCGCGTCCAACATCGACTCCTGGCTGTCGAGCGCTTCGTTCATCCGTACCGCTGGCGTCCTTACCGAGGCTGCCATCGAGGGCAAGGTCGACCACCTGCTCGACCTTAAGTCCAACGTCATCGTCGGTAAGAAGATTCCGGCCGGTACCGGCCTCAAGCCGTACGCCAACGCCAAGCTGACGTATCGCACGGCCGACGGCTACGTGGACATCGACGGCCCGGCTTCGCCCAACGCCAAGTCGCTGCCCGAGTGGGCTCCGGTTGAGCTCAAGGACCTGGACGAGCAGCTCCCGCAGCAGCTCGACTGGGCCGGCTACGACGAGTTCGGTGGTGCTGACGGTTCGTTCACCCGCAACGGCCATACCATCTCCGCCGAGAAGGCTCGCCTGTACCTGTTCGACGACCTGGGCGTGTCGCAGCGCTGGACCAACAAGTTCAGCGAGGTCGGCATCGAGACGGTCGGCGATCTGGTCGGCAAGTCCGAGGAGGATCTGCTGCGCATCGATGGTATCGGTGCCAAGGCGATCGAGGAGCTCCGTGACGGCCTGGAGGCCCACGACCTGCTCTACATCCTCGAGAACAACGACGACGTTGCCGACGAGGAAGACCTCTCGCAGCTGCTGCAGATGGTCTTTAGCCCCGACGGTCCGGACGATATCCTGCTGGGTACCTCCGCTCCGACGCATCACGCCGACGCCGACGAGGAGCTCCTGGGCGCCCCGATCGACGACAAGAAGGCTCCCGCCAACGGCGCGATCAACGAGGACATGGCTTCCCTCGATGAGCTGCTCAACCAGCTCGTGGACACCGACGACGCCGAAGAGGCCAAGGACAACGACGAGGAGTAATTAGTTCCGCCGTTCTAACGAACGGCGGCGACCTCCGTCGCTGCGCGGCCCCCAGAGCTACAATCTGTCATTCAAAAGGCAGGGCATGACCAAAAGGTCAATGCCCTGCCTTTTTCATGCCACCTTGTACGCTCTGGGGGCCGCTCGCTTGCGTATGCTCAACCTGTTGCGTTCCGTTGATCCCTTGCCAAAAAGGGACAGGTTTATTTTGGTAGGTTATTCCTGCTTGAATTTGAAACATTTCGTTCGGTCAAAGCGTATCTATGGTGAGGGCCTCAGCAAGAAACATCAGCATCACCGGGAGGTGATTATGGAAGAACAAGCATTTAGACAGGCGGTCGAGGATCACCGTGATGTCGTGTTTCGAATCGCATTGACGTATCTGCGCGATCGTGCCGATGCCGACGATGTCGCTCAAGACGTCTTTCTGAAGTTACTCAAAAGCGATGCCCAATTTGAAAGCTGGGAACATCTTCGTCGATGGCTTATCCGGGTCACGATCAATGAATGCAAATCTCTCTTTCGAAAGCCATGGAGGCGTGTGGAGGATATTGAGAACCTGGCCGATTCGCTTTCGACGGCGCAGGAGGAGACCAAGGCGGTCCTGTCAGACGTTATGCGACTTCCGGAACGATTCCGTGTTCCCATCATGCTCTATTACTATCTGGGCTTTTCGACCTCAGAGATTGCCGAGTTATTGCATGTGCCAGCCGCGACTGTTCGAACGCGTTTGGCTCGCGGCAGATCGAAGCTCAAGTTCATCCTAGAGGAGGGCGACCGTGAAATCCAATCAAATCAAGCAGGCCTTCGAGTCCGTCCAAGCCGATAGCGATCTTGCTGACCGTGTTCTTTATGCCGCTGCTGGTGAGCCGCTTCGCCGAAAGGGTCACGCGAAGCCTCTGTATGTTGCCGTGATCGGATGCCTTGCCGGAGTGCTGGCGACCGGAGGGGTCGCCTACGCCTTCGTCAATTCCAGCTATTTTGCCTCTGCCTGGGGAAACCACGGCAACGGGGATTCCATTACCTGGACCAACGGCGGCTCATCGGGAACTAAATATACCTACACCAAAGAGTTTGGCGATGGCATCGCGCCCCAAAGCCTGGAAGGCGCAGTCCAGGAGGTTAATCTGTCCGTCGAGGGCAACGGCTATACGCTTGATATCCATGAGATGGCAATCGACCAAAACGGCTGCGGAGCCGTGACGTTTACGTTGTCCAATCCAAATGGAGTTAACTACTACAAGCCAGCAGCAGAGATTGGCGAACTTGTTCTCTATGGTGAAGAAGAGCAGGGCATCGGCACGCCCGATATGAAGTTCGGCGAGGAATGGCCTGACACACGCAGCACAATTGATAAGGACACATCAAGCGATACTGCCATTAATGGCACGATGTACTTTGCCGCTATGGATCGCGAGCGAGATTTGCAACATGCTGTCACCTGGAATATCCATTGGACCGAGGGTGAAGGTGAGAGTGCGAGGCGGTTTGAGGCGTCGACACCCGAGTTCAATATTGGAGC